>CAZPCL010000016.1:0-12640 GCA_964585105.1 uncultured Methylobacillus sp. | reverse complement strand
CAATCACCCAAGATAGCTTGCGATCTAATATCGCAATGGTTACTCAAGATACATCATTACTTCATCGTTCTATTGAAGACAATATTGCCTATAGTAAGCCTAGCTCATCTGACAAGGAAATTATCACAGCAGCTAAAAAAGCCCAAGCACATAAGTTTATAATGGGGCTCAAGGATCAATACGGAAATATTGGTTATAAATCTTTAGTGGGGGAGAGGGGAGTTAAGCTTTCGGGTGGTCAAAAGCAAAGAATCGCAATTGCAAGAGTTATCCTTAAAAATGCCCCTATATTACTTCTGGACGAAGCCACAAGTTCACTAGACTCAGAAGTAGAAGTCATTATCCAAGATAGTCTTGATATTCTTATGAAGGGTAAGACTGTAATTGCTATAGCTCATCGGTTATCAACTATTGCAGCAATGGATAGACTAATTGTAATGGACAACGGTACTATAATTGAAGAAGGTAATCATAAGTCACTTATTAAGAAAAAGGGCTTGTATTATCAATTATGGCAACATCAAAGTGGTGGATTTATAGGTGATTAGTAATTACTCTTTTTGCTACAAGTGAAGCAACACACCATTACTTATTGTTCACCTAACGACTTTATTTGCTTTATTTACAAATAGCTATATACTTCGCTCACTAAATAGATTGCCATTTAATTTTTATATTGCCAGTCTTAAGTCCTACAATATAAGGAAATTATTTGTCATTCGAAACGTTCAAATTTACACAAGAAATAAATAAAGCCATTACTGAATCTGGCTATGCAGAACCAACCCCTATTCAAAAAAAATCAATACCTGAGATCCTAGAAAATAAACATGTTTTAGCATCTGCGCAGACAGGTACTGGAAAAACAGCAGCATTTGTTCTTCCAATTTTAGAATTATTACATCAAGATAAAAACAAAGTTAGAGGTCCAAGAGTCTTAATTGTTAGCCCAACAAGAGAGCTTGCAAACCAGATTACTGACAGCGTAAGAAAATATGGTCGCCATTTAAATATTAATTCAGCTACAGTAGTTGGAGGAATGTCATATAAGTTACAAAATAAGCTTCTTTCAAAGCCACTTGATATTTTAATAGCAACCCCTGGGCGCCTTCTTGACCTGTTTAAACAGGGAAAAATAAAGTTTAAAGATACCAAAATTATGGTACTTGATGAGGCTGATAAGATGCTTGACATGGGTTTCGTACCTGATATCCGCAAGATTTTTAATGCTACTACTAAACAGCAACAAATGCTGATGTTTTCAGCAACATTAGATAATTCAGTGTCTAAGATTGCTAGTGAGTTTTTAAGAAATCCAATTACAATATCGATTAAGCCTGATACTAAGGGCCATAGTAATATTCAACAATCTTTATATTATGTTGATAATCAATTTCACAAGCAACAATTGCTTAAACATTTTCTTGCTGATAACAATTTAAATCAAGCAATAATTTTTACTGCTACCAAAAGACAAGCAGACAAGCTAACCGATGACTTATACCATTCTGATTTTAAAACTGCAGCACTTCATGGTGATATGTCGCAAGGATCAAGAACTAAAACTATCAATCGATTTAAAAAGAATGAAATCAAGGTTCTGGTTGCTACAGATCTTGCTTCACGAGGTATTGATGTTAAAGATATTACACATGTTTTTAACTATGATATGCCACGTTTTGCGGAAGATTATATACACAGGATAGGTAGAACTGGACGAGCTAATAAAAAAGGTCTTGCATTAAGCTTTGTTTCGCCAACAGATAGAGAACACTTAAGAAAAATTGAGCGATTTACCGGTATGAAAATTGATGCTCAAGTCGTACCTGGAATGGAGCCTACCAAAGGTGGATCTGCAGCCCCAGAAAAGAAAAAGAGGAGTGGTGGCTTTTTTAACAAAACTAAACGTAGTTTTGATAGAACCAAAAAAAGTTTTAAAAATAGAACGAATGCAAAAAAAAGAATGAATAAAAGGTTGACCACACCCGTTGCCAATTAATTAGTCTAGCGAAGAAAGATCAGCTATTGAGTAAACTCCGGTAGGACGATCTTTTTCTAACCTCCATGTCTTCTTTTTTACAATACAGCATCGATCCCGATTAATATCCGAGACCCCAAATTTTAATTTTGCATTCGGGATTATTCGATAGATATGTCGCTCTATTCCGTCGATTGTCTCTGGAGCATCATCATGCTCACAAAATATTAATACATTCTCTTTTCTGCTACCTGTCTGCCTGACACAAGCTAGATCGTCCCTTCCAATTTCCTTTAAATGATTCTCTAATTTTTGAATATCACTATCATTAATTGGCTGCTTTTTGAATAAGCTTACCCTTTGTACCAGAGATATTGTATTTGCATGTATTTTTTGTTTGTTTAATATTTGAGGGATAAACCTAGTGATCCATAGTTTACTATTAGGTGATTCTTTCAGGCTAGATACAAGTTGATCAATTGGGAACTTTGTTAAAATTGGTGGGCGCATTTTTGTTATCTATAGATTTAAAGTTAAATTTTAACAACATCCATCAAAATATGACACTACTTTAATATTAATTAATTATTATTTTGAATCTTTACCTATATAATCAATCTATTATTTTATGGCTTATCTTATAAAAATTATTATCGCAGTTACCATCATTGTCGCTGCTTCAGAGTTAAGTAAAAAAAGCACCTCGCTAGCGGCTATTTTACTTGGTCTTCCAATTGTACTTTTTACATCCTTTACTTTTATATGGGAAGAGTCTCGAGATATCAATAAAATATCTTTATTAACTCAAGAAACTGTAATTATTTTATTGGCTGGCATTCCTTTTTTATTTTTACTTGTTTGGCTCCTTAAAAATGGATTTAATTATTATTTAGCTCTTGGTTCTTCGTGTGGAGGAATTTTATTGGTTACATTTCTAATTCAAAAATATGTTTTACATTAAAAAAGGGCTCCACTGGAGCCCTTTTAGTCTTCTTAATTCTCAATCTAGACTATTTACGTGATTTCCAAATAGAATATAGTACCCATAACGCTACTAAACCAATAAGCCCTTGGCTCCCAAGCGTATCTAAAATACCTGAAACATTACCGATAACATCAGTATTTCCAAGAAATGGCACATTTGCCCCACCCATTAAGATCTGTAATGCAATTGCTAATGCTGCAAGACTTATTGCAGTTTCAGCAAGCCCGGCTGACCACTTTCTTATAGTTCCTAATATATCCATTCTTATTTCTCCTGTTGTAAAAGAAAAGTTTAAACTTTCATCTCTTTAAACTTGAATCGATTATAACGGGTTTTTTTAATAAAAAATACTATATATTGTGAAAAAAAATTTAAAATTTACTATATGTAGTATTTTTAGTATACAATCATAAGTTCCCTCTTATATAACGCTTATTCAATCTGAACTGCTTTATTCTTAATATTTACTAAAATGAAAAAATTTAGTCAATAACTTTTGAATGTTTTTTTATTATTCCTTGAATATCGTTTAATACTTCAACTTCACCTTTAGAATATTTTTCAGCCATCATAAATAGTTTACTGAATAAGGGAGCATCATCTACGTTTTTTACAAGTTTAAATTTGTCTGAATCTTCTAATTTTTTATTCCAAGCATCTCTTACTTCTTTCCAGAAAGCATTAGTATCAGCCCAATATGATGTGCCTGCATTCCAATCAAAATCATTTATTCTTTCATATCTTGCAATTCCTACTTCCTTAGCTAATACTTTCTGATTTTTGTTTAGCACTACTTTTTTATTATTTTGCTCATGAACCCAACCTGTTGGAGTTATAGTTTGAATATTTATACCGACCAACACATCATAATCATCCCTTGTTGAAAATTCTCTTCTGGGCAATGGGCGCCATGTTTCTTTGCTTGTCCATGAAGAAAAATTTTCAGAATGGGTCCATTCCCCATAACTTTGATATCTTGGAGTATCGTCAACTTGATATGCTGATTGAGACCAAGAACCTCTTTTCGACCTCCAAGGTACTTTATTCTTCACCCATGTGTCGTTTCCGTTAAATGTATTAATTTCATTATCTTCGTATTTCCAATCTTGTCTCCAATGCTTCATCACAACAGGATCAGAAATGGAGCCATCTTTTTGTTTGAAATACATAACAATTATGTGTTGTAAGCTTATAAAATTCTTTTTTTTCTCTACTACCTCAACTAATTCGGTTGCCCAGGATTGATATGGTTGTTTAGGTTTATAATTTGCTTCAAAACCCATTGTTTCTATAAAGTCAAAATAAACCCTGTATTTTCCCTCCATTGCAAGAATCGCCAACCTATCTTTTTCAAATTTTGTAAGACCTATTTTTTGCAATTTTTTCCAAGCTGCGCTTGGCTGTGTATCCAAATTAACTTGTGGGCCAGTCGTTGTTCCTCCTCTTGGAATTTTTAAGCTAGGGTCGTCAAGGTGTGTCCAACCAAATATGTAATTTGATTCCTTTCCATAGGTAAGAAATGACATTAATAAAAGTATTAGCAATATGTATTTTTTCATTTTTTTTTGACTGATTCTATTTAGAATAGTTTCTATTTTAATGTGCTTGCTCAACAAACCAAAAAAATAATCCGGTTAATAATACAACCTTTAATTGTAATAATTCTGCAATTATTATGTATTGCTTCATAACAGTAATAATAAAAACCTTCAAAAATTGCTAACTAAAATATAATTTGCTACAGGGGTGAATGTTTTATTAAATCAAATAGGGCTGCTAGTAATTGGCAAATTTATACCATTAAGGTAGCTAGAATAATCTGCGCATATATGTGCTACGTGATACGCGGTATCCTCTACTGTAACAAGCCTTCTTGTGGGGCTTTTTATTGCTTCTACTTCCTTTACTCGTGATGGTATTTCTGATGTCAGGTCTGTAATTGTAAGACTTGGGGATACCATATTTGCAGTTATGCCATAATGAGCCATATCTGTAGCAATTGACTTAGTATAGCCCCACAGCGCTTCCTTTGCTGAAACGTATGCTCCCATTCCTTGAGGGGGAGGACCAAACAAATATGAGCTACCAAGAAAAACAAATCGACCAAACTTATTCTGAATCATTGACTTTGAAAAAGCTTCTACGATTAAAACAGAAGCTTTAAGATAGGTACTTAAATATAAATCAAAATTTTCATACTTTAGTTCTTCTGTTTTTATTGGATTAATAGGAGGTGAAGCACTATGAACTACAATGTCACACCGACCCCATTTATTAAATATATCTTTTTTTATTCTAGCTATATCATCAGGGTTAGTTATATCCCCTTGAACCAGAATAGCATCAGCTCCTGATGATTTAATGCTATCAACTATTTTATTAGCGGCCTTTAGATTATTTCGGCAATTGATTGCAACATTGTAACCGTCTTTAGATAATTTTCGAGCAATTGCCTCTCCAATGCCTCGACTTGAACCAGTTACAAGAGCAACTCGATTATTTGAATTAGCTATTTTTGAAGAATTTTCTTTAGAAACTTCATGTGAGTTATGATCAGCTGGTGCAATTAAATTATCGTCAGGCTCGTTAGATATGTTTTCAGTTATTTTTACTTGTGATTCCCCCACCATAACTTTTTTATTATTTTGATTATATATTTCAACGCTAAGGGTAAGAATTTTTGTGCTATAAGAACGAGACTTAATTGTAAGTACGATTTCAATTGTATCCCCAACCAAAACAGGTAAGATCCACTCGGCTGTTTGATTAATCCATATTGCCCCTGGGCCAGGAAAATCCATCCCAATCATTTTTGAAAGATAGGACAACTGAATAACACCATGTGAGACCTGACGAGAGTAACCTCGACTTTTAGCATAATCTAAATCTATATGAACAGGGTTAAAATCTAAAGAAAAATTAGCGAACTTGTTAACTACATCATCCGTAATAACAAATTTATCTCTATAAGAATCACCTAAATTAAATGTATCCATAATTTATTTTTCTTGTACGTCCTCTAAAATTATACGAATTAATTTCACAGAAAGCATGTCCATAGCGTCTTCAGGGGTCAATTTTACATCGAATTCTGCTTCAATTGCCATAACAAGATTAAGATGAGAAAAAGAGTCCCATTGCTCAATATTATCTGGACTACTGTCATCATTAATTTCATTGATAGAGACACCTAGGATATTAGATATTACTTCTTTTAGCTTCAATTCGTTAATCATTATTTATGCTCACCTTAATATAATGAGGTTTTTCTATATGATTTTTGTTTAAATTAAACTTCCACATATTATTTTCCTTATCTGATAATTCAAAACTGTGTTTGCTATACAAATCAGATACAATGACATTCTTTTTCGTTGGAAGATAACTACCGTAAATGAAGTCAGCCCCCTCACTTCTTATAATTTCCATGATTTCAGCAAGGAAAACGGTTTCTATTTTTCGACCAATCACCCTACAACTTAGTAACATAGTATCAATCAACCAGACCTGAGGTTCAATTTTAACTAAAATCATCACCCCAACTATACCATTATCACCATATCGATCTGAAGCACTTAACCAATACACTTTTCCACCATCATGTATTAGCTTGATTATCTCAGCGGAGGTATATCGTTTGGTAGTCAAATTAAATTGATTAGTTTTATTAATTAATTGTTCAATCCTAGTAAGTGTTACTTCATTTGAAACTCCAATCTTGACATTTATTTTAAGCTCTTTAAGAAAGTCATCAACTGATACCGAGTTATTTAAATCATTTTTCCTCTGTTGCTCTTGTTGGTAAATAGTGGCCCTTGTTTTGTCTTCGCTTGTAATTGTTAACTTATCAAAATACATAGATTCATTTAGAGCTTTTAAATAATCTATTTCGTTCTTAGGGACTTCAATAACTTTAACATTCGGAAGTTGTTTTCGAACCCAATCTCGCTCAACAGGGTTATCATCAAAAAATACTATTGAGTCTAGGCCAATATTTAGTTGTTCTGAAATCTTTTTGATGCTTAATGCCTTATCTTCCCAATGAATCTGTATAGATGAAAAATCTCCTTCTTTTAAAAGGCAGTCTGTATGTTTCTCAAACACCTCTAGTGCATCGTCCAGATTATTCTTACTAGCAATAGCGAGCAATACTCCCTGATCTCTTAACCCTAAAATAGCTCGTTGAAAATCTTTAAAAACATTGCCAGGGTATTCGTCACTCAACTTTATTCCGGAGATGCCATCTTCTCCAATAACTCCACCCCATAATGTATTATCTAAATCAAGAACTATACATTTTGCAGTTGGGTTAAGAGTCGCGGCAATTGTCCTCGAGATTATCTTTCCGAATGATATTTGAGCGTTACTATTAAATGGAATTCTTGCCATATAAAAAAGTTTTGGATCACTACAATTATCCAAGCCTAAACCTGTAAAAAATTTTTGGTAATCAATAACATAACAAGATATTATTTTGTTACATAAGTCCAATAAGCTGTTATTTAATTTCTGAAAGTAAATTTGTTGTGATTGGACAACTGGTGAGCTATCGAAGTACTCTTCTATCATTTGGGAGCTACCAAAATTAATTACAATTATTTTTGCATCACTTTTTCTACGTAAATCTTCTAACATTAACTTATGTCGTTGAATGATTTCATCTGAAAGATTAGTTAGCTCACTATCAGAATACTTTGCAAACCGCTTTATAAGATCAGGGTGAGTATCTTCGATTCTAGAATGAATTAGAACAACACTTGGATCAGATAAATAGAGCCCGCTGTCTTCATTATGTATTTCTTGTTCAAATTGATTAAATGGTGCGTAATAAATTGAGCCTTTGTATCCTTTTTTTGCCAACTCAACGATAATAAAGGGGTTTAGTATTTCTGATGTGTAACTAGATAAATAAGAAATATTTATCTTATTAAGTAAATCATCTTTTTCAATCTTCCGTGAAACTCTTGAATAATCTGAAGGAGTTTTGATGATTTCAGTTAGTAACTGCCCTACTGTATCTTTAACCATTCTTCCACTCGTCTAAAAGAATTGCCCACCACCACACGTCAATCTGATTTTCTCCATCAAAATGACTCTTTCTCATCACTCCCTCACGTTTATACCCTGAACGCTTAAAAGTAAAAATCATTCCCATATTTGTTGAATAACAACCCCCCGTAACACGATTAAGCTTTAAAGTATTAAAGGCAAAATCATGTACTAATTTGATGGCCTCCTCTGAGGCCGATCTTCCCCAAAAATCTTTATTTCCAATCACAAGCCCTAATTCAGTTGAGTTGTGGTAACGATTGATTTTTGTTAGATTGACAGTGCCAACTAATCTGTTGTCTATAGAATAAATACCCCACAAATATTTTTCATTATCTTTGTCAAAGTCATCAGGATAAAAACTATTGATATATTCAGTAACTGTCTCCATTGTTTGATTGACGCGTCTTACATCAAGAAATTTATTCACAATAGGATCGTTAAGCCATCCAATATACTCATCTGTTATATTATCTAGAGTAAACGGACGTAAACTATATGTTTTTCCCACAAGTTTTTTACTGTTCGCGATTCTCTTCATATGTTCTTAATAGAATTATTATTACGAGTTATTATAGCTGAACCCAGCCTTTTTCTGCGTAGTGTTTTATGTCCCCTTCATAGATTGAAATCATCGATAAAGTACATTTTTCCAAAATAAAATTTATTCTAAATTTTTGAAGTAACACAATGAATCTCAGAGCAAAAATGGTTTTTATCAAGTACAGACTGAATCTCGTCTATTTTAGATCCAAATCCTGAGCTTAACAAATCAGTAAATTTCTTCGAAGTATTATTTTTTTGTAGGTTAGTCATTGTTTGGCGGTATAAGTCCAGAATATCGGTTCCAAATCTCCATTCCGCTTCTGATTTAATACCTATTATTTGATTCATTTTTTGTATTGATTCTTCAGTAAATAAATGAGTATGTGCACCACTTAGTTGCCTGGGATACACATTTTTGAATACATTTTCTAATAGTACTGAAAGTGAAAACATTGGAACAGAGTAGTAAAGATACTGGGCGTTACTCTGATTAAAAGCATTAAAAAACTTATGTGGTTCTCTTAAATGCTCAATAACTCCAATTGCTGAAATTATATTAGCATTAGTTTTTATGATTGCGTCGTAAAAGCCTTGTTCATTTTTAAACATAAGAGGTTTTGTTTTTGTATGTTCAAATATTTGTTGGTTCCCAAAGTCAACTAAGGTTTTACTAACATCCAACCCAGTCATACTTAGGCCCCTAATTTTACCAGCCATAACAAAATAGCCACTTCCACAACCAATATCTAATATTTCATACATTGCAGGTGAAATACTACTTGTAAGAAAGTCAATTTTCGGAATATATACATCTTCGGTTCTTTTGAAATAATTTACATCAACATAATTTTTAGAGTATTCACTACCGTCATCAGATATGTAAAGACTTTTAACAAAGGCCTCAGTTTCTTCAAACATACCATTTAAATGACTACACTCGGAGCAGAATGTGTAATCCACTCCATGAGAATGAAAATCTATATTATCGGTTAGTTTTAACTGACAAATCTTACATAGAAGTCTTTTAGGTTGGCTTGCATATAGTTTATTTTGTTTAACAGATTTCTTAAGATGCTTGTCATTTTCTATAAAAAAGTCTTTTTTTGCATCAGTATAAAACCCAGATGATTTTGAATATTTCCTAGTGACTTTTGTAAGACTTTTTTTCTGATCTTTGTAGCCTTTTATTGAAGAATCCTTAGTCATAATTACCTTAAGTATTATTTTAGATTGTATCTTTATCTATATAAATGAATTGCCTTTCCATTGACTATCTTTACGTCTAGAGACTATAACCCATTCTCCATAAGATTTGAACGAAATCATTAATGAGAACAAAAGTACAAGTATTTTTTCATGATAGTACTCTTTTGATATCAGGAGATAATTCTACTCCTATACTTACCCTCCAAGCTTGAACGCGCAAAACTACTCCACTGTGACTGACTTAGCTAGATTTCTAGGTTTATCAACATCAGTACCTTTTCTCAATGCAACATGATAAGCCAATAACTGGACAGGGATAGAATGAATAATTGGCGATAACACACCGGTATGTCTTGGTGCTCTTATAACTTTGATGCCTTTCTGCTCAACAAAATTACTGTCAGCATCTGCAAAAACAAACAATATCCCCCCGCGTGCTTTTACTTCTTGCATATTTGATTTAACTTTTTCAAGTAGTGCGTCATTTGGTGCAATTACAACCACTGGCATATTTTTGTCAACTAATGCTAAAGGCCCATGCTTTAGCTCTCCAGCCGGATATGCTTCTGCATGAACATATGAAACTTCTTTTAGTTTTAATGCGCCCTCTAATGCTATCGGATAATGGATACCTCGGCCCAAAAATAATGCATGCTCTTTGTTGGAAAAATATTTAGCCCACTGCTTGATTTGTGGCTCTAAATTTAATGCGGACTGAATTCCACCAACTAATGATCTCAAATCATCTAAATAATTTTTTTCTTTTTTCATAGTTATAAGTTGCTTATTTTTTGCTAATGTTACTGTCAGGATAAATAAGGATATTAATTGAGTTGTAAATGCTTTTGTAGATGCCACGCCTATTTCAATTCCTGCCCGCGTGTAAAAAACTAATTTTGAAGCTCTTACAATCGCACTTTCTTGAACATTACAAATCGCCAATGTCTTCTTCTGACCAATTTTTTTTGCATGTTTTAATGCTTCAATAGTATCAAGTGTCTCACCTGATTGAGAAATAGTTATAACCAATTGGTTTGGGTTCGGCACTGAATCTCGATATCTATATTCACTCGAAATTTCTATTGTTGTTGGAATTTTAGCAATACTTTCAAACCAATATTTAGCTGTAAGGCCTGCATAATAGCTAGTGCCAGCAGCAAGGACCAGAATACTATCTATGTTTTCAAAAATATTTTTTGCTTTCTTACCGAATAAACAGTTATCAAATTTATTATTATCAATTACCGCCTCAATAGTATCTCCTATTGCTCTTGGCTGTTCGTATATTTCTTTTTGCATGAAATGATCGCTAGTTCCTAAATCCATTGATGATAATTTCACTTTACTATGATGTACTTTTCTTACTCTCTTCTTTAAATTATTTCCAAAAATTTCTAACGAATTGACTTTAATTCTCGCTAAATCTCCATCTTCAAGATATATAAAATTTCTTGTTACCTCCAATAAAGCACTAATATCTGAAGCAATATAGTATTCTGATTTACCTTGCCCAATTATTAACGGGCACCCAAGCCTTGCACAAATTAATTCCTCTTTATTATCAACTGAAATTACTGCAATTGCATATGCACCGACTAAATCTTTAGTCGCAAGATTAGTCGCTCTCAGTAAATCTTTTTTTACTTTATTATTGTAGTAATAATGTATTAGATGTGCGATCACTTCTGTATCTGTTTCTGATTCGAATTTATATCCTAATTTTTTTAAACGGTTACATTGGGCTTCATGATTTTCAATAATTCCATTGTGAACGACAGCAATTTGCCTATTAGAAACATGCGGGTGAGCATTATCTTCTGTTACTCCACCATGCGTTGCCCACCGAGTATGTCCAATACCCAAAGATCCTTCCATTTTTATTTTTTTAACTTTATTTTTTATTGAAGTAACTCGCCCAATAGAGCGAACACGTTGAATTTTTTCATTTAATATTGCAATACCAGCTGAATCATAGCCCCTATATTCTAAACGTTCTAACCCTTCTATTAATGTAGGCAATACATTTTTATTTGATATACCTGCAACTATTCCACACATAATTTAATTCTTCTTTGGCTTTTCCCAGCCTGGGATACTTGTTTGTTTCGTTCGAGATAAAGATAATTCATTTGCTGGTGTATCTTTTGTTATTGTTGACCCAGCTCCTATTGTTGACCCAGCTCCTATTTTAACTGGTGCTACGAGTTGTGAATTTGAACCAACAAAAACATTGTCTTCAATAATAGTTTGGTGTTTATTAACACCATCATAGTTACATGTAATGGTTCCTGCACCAACATTTACATTACTACCAACAATGCTATCTCCAATGTAACTTAAATGGTTTATTTTTGTACCGGTTCCAATTTTTGAGTTTTTTATTTCTACGTAATTACCAATATGAACATCTTTATTAGTATCAGTACCGGGTCTTAATCGAGCATAAGGACCAATAATATTATTGTTGCCTACCTTAGCTGAATCAATATGGGAATATGGCTTTATAATTGTATTATCAGAAATTACGCTATCTTTTATATGCGTATATGCTCCGATTTTTACGTTGCTCCCCAGCTTAACATCACCTTCAAAAATACATCCGACATCAATATCTACGTCCAAACCACAATTTAAGTCCCCTCTAATATCAGTCCTAGAGGGATCTAATAAAGTAACTCCTTGCTCCATCAATAAATTAGTTTTTGTTTTTTGCAAAGCCCTCTCCATAATTGCTAATTCAATTTTAGTATTTACCCCTGAAATAGTAATTTCAGCTTTAGCTTCGTGTGATATAACTTTAATTTTTCGTCTTCTAGCTAAAGCTACTATATCAGTTAAATAATATTCTTTTTGAGAATTATTATTTGATATTAAAG
>CAZPCL010000015.1:0-13117 GCA_964585105.1 uncultured Methylobacillus sp. | reverse complement strand
ATATATAATTCATTGAATTAACTAATAAAACAAATAAAATGAAAAAAAATACAAAAAAATGGTCAGAAAGGTTCTCTGAACCTACTAGTGAAATAGTTAAGAGGTACACAGCGTCAGTTAATTTTGATCAAAGGTTAGCGATATTTGATATTCAGGGTTCCCTTGCGCATGTAGAAATGTTAAAAAAACAAAAAGTAATCTCAGTGACCGATTCTAGTTTGATAATAAAAGGACTAAAACAAATAAAAAAAGAAATTATTGCTGAGAAATTTAAATGGTCGGTTGATTTGGAAGATGTCCACTTGAATATAGAAAGTAGACTAACTCAAATCGTCGGTGCAGCAGGAAAAAAACTACATACAGGAAGATCAAGAAATGATCAGGTTGCGACTGATATGAGACTATATCTAAGAGAAGTTGTTGATTTAACTATTAATCAGATTAAAGTTTTACAAAAAGAAACTTTAAATTTGGCTGATAAGCATATTATGACAATTATGCCAGGCATGACTCATTTACAAATTGCTCAACCTGTAAGTTTTGCCCACCATTTGCATGCCTATTACGAAATGTTGGAAAGAGATAAAGCGAGATTCGAAGATGCTAGAAAAAGAATTAATACTTTACCTTTGGGTGCTGCAGCATTAGCAGGTACCTCTTATCCTATTGATAGAAAGTTTGTAGCTAAATTACTGAAGTTTGACGACGTTATGGAAAATTCTATTGATGCCGTATCAGATAGAGATTTCTTAATTGAATTTAATTCAAATGCATCTATTTTAATGACCCATTTATCTAGGTGGTCTGAAGAGTTGATTATGTGGTCTAGTCCATTTTTTGAATTTATTGAAATTTCAGACAGTTTTTGCACTGGTTCAAGTATTATGCCTCAAAAAAAGAACCCAGATGTTCCTGAATTAGTTAGGGGTAAAGTTGGTAGAGTTAATGGCCATTTATTGAGCTTACTTACATTGATGAAAGGACAGCCACTTGCATACAATAAAGATAACCAAGAAGATAAGGAGCCAATATTTGACGTAGCTGATACGATTTCAGATACTCTAAATATCTTTGCTGAAATGATTTCTAAGTTGACAATATTTCCTAACAAAATGGAAGCAGCAGCACTAAAAGGTTATTCAACAGCAACAGATTTAGCTGACTATTTAGTAAAAAAAGGGATGACGTTTAGAGAAGCTCATGGAATTGTAGCAAAAGTAGTCAAGTTTGCAATTAATGAACAACGTGACTTATCTGAGCTTGAATTAAAAGCCTTTCAAAAATTTAGTAAATTAATTGATAAAGATGTTTTTAGTTGCTTAACTCTCAAAGGCTCTATTCAATCAAGAAAACATATTGGTGGCACGGCTTTTAATACTGTTAAAGCGGCTCTCAAGCGGGCCAAACAAAAGATGAAGAAGTAGTAAAGGACTTATGGTCGATTTCGTAGAAATTCCAAGTGTGATACAAATGGCAGTAACACCAGCTTTTTTATTAACTGGAGTAGGAGCTATTTTATCAGTTATGACAGCTCGTTTAACAAGAATTGTAGATCGCTTTAGAGTTTTACATATAGAATCAAAAGTATTGTCCGAATATCAAAAAAAAGAGTTAGATCTTCTAATACTTCGCGGTCGCTGGACTCACTGGGCAATAGCTTTAACGACAATTTCTGCTTTATTTATTTGTATGTTGATCGCAATGATATTTATATCGACCGAAGTTAGCTTTAATCTAGATCAATTTATATCTATACTTTTTATTATGGCAATGACAGCATTAATTTTTGGTCTTTTAAGTTTTTTAAAGGAAGTGGGCTTATCAAAAAGCGTTATTAATATTATTGAATAGTATTTTTATTTTCTCAAGCAACATTACCACCAGACCTATCTGTTTAAATAACTTCTTCTTACTTTATCGGAAAAGATTGCTAAGGTTATAGCCAGCTGCAGTGGTCAGACTTAATATATCATCAACTGATCTTTTTCCAGATTCTGATAGAGCCCAAAGCATGCTTGATCTTGTCCCCGTTCTGCAATAGGCAAAAATTGGCTTTTTAGCTTCATCATAGTGGTCACTGAATTCATCAACATCTTTTTGTGATATTTGCCCGCCAATAACGGGCTGGTGAACAAACTTTAGACCATTTTCATTGGCTTTCTTGCTAATACTTTTAACTGAGACTTGATCTTTTTCTTCATTATCAGGCCGATTACAAAAAATAGTTTTAAAGCCCGCTTCTTTTAATTTTTTAACATCATCCTCATTAATTTGATCGGAAACTACGTAGTCATCAATAATTTTATTTAACATCATGATCTTGGTCCCTTAAAAAAATTTGTAAAAGTTCGTTTAAAAAATTTTGGCCTAAAATTGTTGGTTTAATCCTACCATCATTTTCTGAGATAAGTTGTTTCTCTTTTGCCATTGATAGTTCTTTTTTTATCTCACTGATATGAAGATTTGTTCTACGCTCAAAATTATTAATTTCAAATCCGTCATTAAGCCTTAATGCATTCATCATATACTCAAAAATACGATCATTATTTGTTAGTAAACGTTCTTCATTAAAATAGCTATTTTTATTTACTTCAGAGAGGTAATACTTTGGGTTTTTATGACAAGCATAACGCTGTATCGAGTCTCCTGATGTTATTTTACTATGCGCCCCAGCACCAATACCTAAATAATCACCAAAATTCCAGTAATTTAAATTATGTCGACATTGGTTCTCATTTTTTGCGTATGCAGAAGTTTCGTAATGATTAAAATTAGCATTTATTAGCTCCTCTCTAACAAGATCAAATAGTTTTGAACTGTCATCATGATTAGGAATTTTAGGAGGGTGTTTATAAAAAAAAGTATTAGGCTCAATTGTAAGGTGGTAATAAGATATGTGGTTAGAACCGATATCTAAAGCTATTTTAATATCCTCTTTAAGTTCTAACTTTGTTTGTTCTGGTAAGGCAAACATTAAATCAATATTAACTTTATCAAATAATTTAACTGCAAGTTTTGCTGCCTCATAAGCTTCTTGTTTATCATGAATCCGTTCTAATTTTTTTAAATGCCCATCATTAAAACTTTGAATACCCAAAGATATTCTATTGATCCCAGCATCTTTATAGCCATAAAAATATTTTTTATCTACAGTTCCAGGATTTGCTTCGATTGTAATTTCACAATTTTCTTCAAGCCCAAATTTATGACTAATTTTATTAATTATTTTTTCAAATGCTGCAGGGCTAAATAAACTTGGAGTCCCACCACCAAAGAAAATAGAATGTATGTTCCTTCGAGAGGAAAAGTTAGTACTTTCTAATTGTTTAATTAGCGCATTTGTATAAATAATTTCATTATGTTTGATGTCTTGTCCCTGGAATTCATGCGAATTAAAATCACAGTAGGGACATTTATGAATGCACCATGGAATATGGACGTAAATCGAAAGAGGCAGAAAATATTCTTTAGACAATGTGGCAGACCATATTAATTTATTTTTTCTTTAAAGGATTGTTAAGGTCATTGATTAACTTTTGTAGAGTTTCTTTTAGTTGTTCTTCAGATACCTCCATTATTAAGCCATCTTCAAAAGCATCTTGCGCAAGTTGCTTTAACTCATCAAAGTTTTCTTTCATAACTTTAATTTTTTCGGTGCAAGAAACAATTGAATTATCATCTCTCATCCAAATCGGCCAATGGTTATCTTTTTTCTTCATAAAGTATTGTAAGTTTTTGTTTTAATTTTTGCAAAGCTTGCCCGCGGTGACTTATTCTATTTTTGAGCTCAGGTGCGAGCTCTGCAGCAGATAAGTCTGTCTTAAAATCTTTAAATATTGAATCATAACCAAACCCATTAGTGCCTTTTCTTCGTTGTAAAATTTCCCCTTGCCATATACCTTCGGTAATAATAGGTTGCGGATCCAAGAAGTTTCTAATGAAAACAATCGAACAATAGTAATGTGCTCGACGATTACTATTGTTTTCTAAGTTATTAAGCAATTTATCATTGTTAGCCTCATCATTTCTTTCCTCCCCAGAAAACCTGGCAGAAAGAACGCCTGGCTGTCCATCAAGGGATTCTACGCAAAGTCCTGAGTCATCTGCTATCACAGGAAAACCTGTTTGCTTGGATGCAAATCTTGCCTTAGCTAGAGCATTTTCAATGAATGTCTTAAAAGGCTCTTCACAAGATTTAATTCCTAATTGAGATTGTGGAATAATTTCAATTGGCAGACTAGAAAGAAGCCATTTTATTTCCTCTAATTTCTTTTCATTACTCGTTGCTATTACAATTTTATTCATATGCTAATCTGAACGTATAAGAGCATTTTGTATTTCAGTTAATTGCTTAATTCCATGTTCAGCCATATCAATTAAATTGTTCATTTCATCACGATTAAAGGCTTCCCCTTCAGCAGTACCTTGAATTTCAACAAATTTTCCAGCGCCTGTCATTACTATATTCATATCAGTGTCACAGTTTGAATCCTCCATATAATCAAGGTCAAGAAAAATATTTGAATCTTTTATCCCAAGAGATATAGCAGCGATGGAATCAACAATGGGAGAATTTTTTATAAGTCCTTTAGATATTAGGTTTTGAATAGCATCATATAATGCTACGTAAGCACCTGTAATACTTGCTGTTCTGGTACCACCATCCGCCTGTATGACATCACAATCAATTTGAATTGTTCTTTCACCAAGTATTTCTAAGTCAATAACTGATCTCAGACTTCTTCCAATTAACCTTTGAATCTCTTGAGTTCTTCCAGATTGTTTCCCTCTTGAAGCTTCTCTTGTCATTCTTGTTGATGTTGATCTAGGTAGCATTCCATACTCAGCTGTAACCCAACCTTGATTTTTACCTTTTAAGAAGGAGGGTATTTTCTCTTCAATACTTGCTGTGCATATAACATGAGTATCACCACATTTAATAAGAACAGATCCTTCTGCATGCTTAGTATAATTTCGTATAATTTCAATAGAGCGAAGCTCGTCATTCTTTCGTTGGGATAGTCGCATGTATTTCCTTTAGATTAATTCATTAATATTTAATTATAATCTATTGGTATCTTTAAATATAAGTTGATTTATTATAGTTTTACTATAAAAGAAATAAGATTGTAAAATAATAAAACATTTTATTAGAGAGTAATTATGATTTCAAGTATGACAAGTTTCTTTTTTGGGGAATACGAAACAAAATTTGGTAATATAGTCCTTGAGATTAAGACATTAAATAGTCGATATTTTGAACTTCAGCTAAAATTAAGTGAAGAGCTTAAAACTTTAGAGCCTAAAATAAGAGCTCAAATTGTTAAAAATATAAGTCGGGGTAAGGCTGAGTATAAAATATATCTCAAACCAGTAGGTGATGATTTTAATTCAAATAATATTGATCTTACTCAGATAAAAAAATTAATTCAAACTTCTGAAAAAATAGCTTCATATATTAAGACTCCTCAACCAATAAATCCCATTGATTTAATGAAACTTTCAGGGTTTAAAAAAAATAAATTGGAAATACAGAAGATTGAAAAAGTTCTTTTGAGCCTTTCAAAGCAAGCTCTTGTTAGACTAATAATAGACAGGAAAAGAGAAGGGGCAAAAATAAGAAAAATTATTATACTTAAACTGAATTTAATAGAGAAATTAGTTTTAAAGGTAAAAAAACTTATGCCATCAGCTATTAAGTCTCACCAAAATAAAATTAGAAATAAGTTTAAAGCCGTTTTAATTGATATTGATCAAGATCGTCTAAAACAAGAATTCCAAATTTTTGTTCAAAAAGGTGACGTGGAGGAAGAACTTGACAGATTGGGTGCTCATATTTCAGAATTACGAAGACTGTTAGACAAATCTGAGCCTGTTGGTAAAAAGATAGATTTTTTAATGCAAGAATTTAATAGGGAAGCAAATACATTGGGATCAAAATCAATTTCAACTGATATTTCGAAAATATCAGTTGATTTAAAAGTTTTAATTGATCAAATTAGAGAACAAATACAAAATATAGAATAGATTATATGAAATCATCAAAAGGAAATTTATATATTATTACGGCGGCATCCGGTGCAGGAAAAACTTCGCTGGTTAAGGCTATGGTGTCTGAAATCCCCAATATAAAAGTTTCTATATCTTTTACAACAAGACAGCCAAGATCTGGTGAAATAGATGGAAAAGATTATTTCTTTTTAGATGAATTTAAGTTTAAAGAAATGAAGAATAATGGAGATTTTTTGGAGAGTGCAGAATGCCACGGGGCATTTTATGGTACATCAAAATCAACAGTAAAAATGGCAATTGAAAAAGGTGAAGATATTATTCTAGAAATAGACTACCAAGGAGCATTTAGTGTTAAGAAATTATTCCCAGAATCTATTAGCATTTTTATAATCCCTCCATCAATTCATGCTTTAGAAAGTAGGTTAAACAGGCGCGGTCAAGATAGTAAAGAGAATATTAAGTTACGAATAGCCGCAGCTAGAAATGAAATGAGTCATTTAGAGAAATTTGACTATGTTACAATTAATGATGATTTCGAAAAAGCTTTGTTCGAACTTAAGGCAATTATTCAGTCCAAACCAGAAGCTTGTAAATTAAAAACAGAGAATCAAGTTATAAATCATAAATATTTAATTGATGAGTTAAAGAAATAAATTAAGGGGGATGTAAGATGGCAAGAATTACAGTAGACGATTGTTTAGAACAAATACCTAATAGGTTCCAATTAACTTTAGTAGCAGCATTTAGATCTAGGCAGCTTGCTAATGGTGCAGAGTCACTTATTGATGATACTGGCTCAAATGACAAACCTTCTGTGATGGCATTGAGAGAAATTGCAGCTGGATTAGTTGGACCAGAAATCCTTAAAAAAAGTACAACTTAACAAATAGAGAATATTCTCTATTTAATATCTTGATAAATGGATAAAACCGCTCAAAATAATAAGGCGGAAAAACTATTAAAAGTTCTAGCCCCACTTTTACCTGCAGATAACCAAAACTCAAAACTGACAAAGCTATTAAAAGTATATCTTCCACAAAAAGAGATAGAGTTAGTCTGGGAGGCATATCGTTACAGTGAGAAAGCCCATATAGGACAAAAAAGGATAGGTGGAGAAGCTTATATTTCTCACCCTGTATCAGTAGCATGTATTGCATCAGAATTTCACCTAGATGCAGCTTCAATTCAAGCGGCATTACTCCATGATGTAGTAGAAGATACTTCGTCAACAGGAGACGATATCGAGAAAAAATTTGGCTCTCAGGTTGCAAAATTGGTCGACGGTTTGTCAAAGTTAGATAAAGTCCATTTTGCTGATGATACCGAAGCACAGGCAGAGAATTTTAGAAAAATGTTATTAGCAATGTCACAGGACGTTAGAGTAATTTTAATAAAGCTCGCAGATCGATTGCATAATATGCAAACACTAGAACCATTAAAGCCATCAAAAAGAAAGAAAATCTCTCAGGAAACGACAGATATATATGCACCAATTGCAAATAGATTGGGATTAAATAATGTTTATCAAGAATTAGAAGATTTAAGTTTTAAGTATATACATCCTTTAAGATATAAAACTATTACCAAGGCAATTATTGCTAGTCGAGGTAATAGAAAAGAGATTATTGAAAAAACTCTTATCGCAATCAAAGATAAATTAGAAACGTCAGAAATAAAAGCAGAAATAACTGGGCGAGAAAAAAATTCTGCAAGTATCCACAGGAAAATGCTGAACAAACACACAAACTTTTCTCAAATTAATGATATATATGGTTTTCGAATTGTTGTCAGTGACTTAAATGAATGCTATCTAACCTTGGGCGTATTACACTCATTATACAAACCTATCCCTGGTAAATTTAAAGATTATATTGCCATACCAAAAGCTAATGGTTATCAATCTCTCCACACAACATTATTTGGTCCATTTGGTATGCCTTTTGAAATTCAAATTAGATCAGAAAATATGCATAAATTAGCTGAAGCTGGTGTGGCAGCTCACTGGCTGTATAAAAATAAAGATGCACATGTTACAGAGCTTCAACAACAAACTAACCAATGGTTAAAAAGGCTACTTGAAATTCAAACAGAAACTAGTGATTCATTTGAATTCTTAGAACACCTTAAAATTGACTTATTCCCTGACGAGATATATGTGTTTTCACCAAAAGGTAAAATTTTTGCCTTACCGAAGGGTTCTACAACAATTGATTTCGCATATGCTGTTCATACGGTCGTTGGAAACAGTGCTATGTCTGCAAAAATAAACCAAGAACTGGTTCCCTTGAGAAAAGAATTAATGACTGGTGACCACGTTGAAATTATTACTGCATCTGTTGCGAAACCAAACCCAGCTTGGCTTAATTTTATTGTTACACCAAAAGCTCGATCACAAATAAGACTTTATCTTCGATCTGCTGAAAGTAGAGACCTTATTATTTTAGGAAATAGTATGCTAAACAATGCACTTAAAGCCTTTCATGTTTCTCCGACATCAATAAAGAAAAAACATTGGGATAAATTAATTTTAGATTACCATTTGGATTCTAAAGATAACATTCTTATTGATATAGCATTAGGGAAAAGAATTAATGTAATGGTCGCACATCAATTAACCAGCATTATAGATGGTTCGAAACAAACAAAAAAACAAACAAAGTTCCTAGATGTAATTACCATAAAGGGATCCGAAGGAATGGCAATAAAACTTTCAATTTGTTGCTATCCAATTCCCGGGGATCCAATTCTTGGTTTTATTAATAAAGACAGAGGACTAATAATTCATACTCATGACTGCCTAGCTATTAGAAACTCAAAATTAGATCATGAAAAGTGGGTTGATGTTGAATGGGAGCCAAATCCAGAAACATATTTTAATGTAAGTTTGAATATATTAGTTATAAATGAGCGTGGAGTACTAGCAATAATTACATCTGCTATATCGGATTCAGAAGCTAATATAGATAATATTTCTGTTGATGAAGGCGATGGCAGTTCTTTTGCAAATATAAAGCTCATTGTTCAAGTTCGCAACCGTATACATTTAGCAGATTTAATCAGGAATTTAAGGAAAATCCCTAAAATTAATAAAATCAATCGTGTAAAATCTTTGCATTAAAACAAGGAAAATAAATAATGAAAAAAATAGCCATAAACTCAACAAATGCACCTGAAGCCATTGGGCCTTACAGCCAAGCAATTCGAAAGGGGAATCTAGTTTTTTTATCGGGGCAAATCCCATTAGATCCCAATACAATGAAATTAGTAGACGGAATTGAAGCACAAATCAAACAAGTATTTGAAAATTTAAACCAAGTTATAAAGGCAGCAGGGGCTAATTTTGATGACGTTACAAAATTAAATATTTATTTAACTGATTTATCACACTTTACCCTAGTAAACGAAATTATGAGGACATACTTTACAGAGCCATTTCCTGCAAGGGCCGCAATTGGAGTCGCATCCCTTCCAAAAGGATCCTTGGTTGAGGCTGATGGATTTTTAGTTTTAGAGTAATTAGTTAAATTGGCAAAACCAATATTCACAGAAATTCAATCAAAAAAATTAAAAAAATTAGGAATCCAGAATTCATTTGATTTACTTCTCCATCTTCCTCTAAGATATTTAGATGAAACAAAGATTGAGTTAATAAAAAATATTACACCAGGCTTCATGTATCAAATCGAAGCAAAAATAATTAGTATAGAAGTATCGTATCGGCCAAGAAAAAATTTAACGGTTTATGTTAAAGACATATCTGGTGATTTAAAGTTAAGATTTATGAATTTTTATCCAAGTCAAATAAAGCAATTCGAAGAGGGCAATATCTTAAGGATCTATGGTGAGATCAAATTAAATACTTTTTTATTTGAAATGATTCATCCTCAATATGAATTTGTTTCCTTAGATACCCCACTTAAAAATTTTTATACACCAGTTTATCCAACTACTGAAGGACTATCTCAAAAGCTAATTTTTAAATTAGTACAAAAAGTTTTTGAACAGGAAGATTTAGAGAAGCAAAACCCAGATTATTTTGGAAGTTTGTATAAAAAAAATTCTCTCCCATCATTATTAGAAGCATTGAAATCAATTCATAAGCCTGAAAAAAGATATGAAAAAAAATTATTTGACGAAAAAAAGAGTATTTTTCATCAGAGATTAATTTATGATGAACTGCTTGCTCATCAATTATTTTTTCGTGGTAAATACCATGAAAATAAGTCATATAAATCTAAACCAATTTTATATTCGCATAATATTCAAAAAGAATTTTTGAATAATTTAGAATTTGAATTAACGAATCAGCAACAATCTGTATTTACGGAGATTAAAAATGACTTAAGTCAAAGTTATCCAATGTATCGGTTACTTCAAGGAGATGTCGGGAGTGGTAAAACAGTTGTGGCTGCAATGGCTGCATTACAAGCTATCGAGTCTAGTTTTCAGGTGGCATTCTTGGCACCAACTGAAATTTTAGCAGAGCAGCATTTTGAGAAATTAGATTTATGGCTAACTAAACTCGGCATTAAAGTGGAATTATTAACAGGTAGTATGAAGCCTGCATTAAAAGCTAAATCATACGAAAGAATTAAGAATGGTGAGGCTGAATTAATAGTAGGAACCCATGCATTAATCCAAGAAAAGGTAGAGTTTAAATTTATTGGACTTTATATCATAGATGAACAACATCGATTTGGAGTTAAACAACGATTAGCATTAAGAAAAAAAAGCTTATTAAACAAAAGTTTTGAACCTCATCAGCTTATGATGAGTGCAACACCAATACCAAGAACACTAGCAATGAGTTATTTTGCAGATATGGATATTTCAATTATTAATGAAATGCCACCTGGGAGACAAAGCATTATGACAAAGGTTTTTTCAAGTGAAAAAAGAAATGAAATATTAGATACAATTAATCAGCATTGTTTAAATGACAACCAAGTTTATTGGGTGTGCCCTTTGATTGAAGAAAGTGAAACCTTACAGCTTGAGACTGCTGAAAAAACATTTTTAGATTTATCTAATTATTTTATGAGTCACAAAGTCGGATTAATTCATGGGCGACTTTCTTCAAACAACAAGAAAAAAATTATGGATGATTTTAAAAAAAATATAATTAAAATTATAGTAGCAACAACAGTGATTGAAGTAGGGGTGGATGTCCCAAACGCTACATTAATGGTTATTGAAAATGCTGAAAGAATGGGTCTTTCACAATTACATCAACTAAGAGGAAGAATTGGTCGAGGCCATAAAAAAAGTATTTGTATTTTACTGTATCAGAAGAAATTATCTGATCTTGCAAAACAGAGGTTAAAGGTAATATATGAAAATATTGATGGATTTAAGATTGCTGAGGAAGATTTAAAAATTAGAGGCCCAGGAGAGCTCCTAGGTTTAAGACAAAGCGGTCTCCCTTCATTAAGTATTGCTGATTTAGAAAGAGATCAAGAGCTTTTAGTTGCCGCGAAAAAAGATGCAGATTTCCTAATAAAAACATGGCCATCAGAATCATTAATGCACATTGCCCGTTGGAATAGAAACTATAAAGATGTAGGAAGGTCCTAACATTATGATGTGGAGTAAAAATATTCAAATAGAGAGTCAATTAAAATTCTGGCTTTTAGATATGAAGTCTTTAAGTTATCGTATTAGAAATATTGCTAAACTAGAAATTGTCCCAATTGATTCAAGAATTAGTAAAATTTTTTTAAATGAAAAAAAAATATTTGGATATAAAAAATCAGAATATTTGTACCTCAGGGAAGTCCTAATTTATGCAGATAAATTACCAATTATGTATGCGAGAACAATATTGCCTTCAAGGTGCTTGAGAGGATTTTGGCATAAAATAAAGAAATTGAACAATAAACCCTTGGCAGATATTGTATTTAGAAGAAAACATATAGTTCGCTCTAGGTTTCAATTTAAAAAATCATCTGTCAATGATGATTTTACAAAAAGAATTGCCACTTTCGATTTAAAAAATACAAATATTCTTGCTTCAAGACAATCTACTTTTAAAAATAGAGATGAAAAAGTTTTGTTAACCGAAGTTTTTTTTAATAATTTTGAAAAATTTGATTATCTAGATGGATAAATTTAATAATTTATTGAATTTAACTAGAATCCATAAACCAATAGGTATATTTTTACTCCTATGGCCAACGCTTTCAGCACTTTTCTTGGCTTCTGGAGGACTCCCAAATATAAAAGTATTAACTATTTTTATATTTGGGACAATTTTAATGAGGTCAGCGGGCTGTGTAGCAAACGATTTAGCTGACCGCAATCTAGATTGTTTTGTTGAAAGAACAAAGAACCGGCCAATAGCATCTAACCTAGTAAGTCCGAAAGAAGCTTCAATACTTTTATTAATATTAATAATATTTTCTTTTATACTTGTAATCCAATTAAATTTTATGACTATATGTATTGCTTTTATTGCCCTTATATTTTCATTAACTTACCCACTTACCAAACGGTTTTTTGCTGTGCCACAATTATATCTAGGGGTTACTTTTGGATTTGGAATATTAATGGCTTTTTCAGCTGTTCAAAATAAAATTCCTACTGAGGCATTGATCTTATTTATAGCTAACGTTTTTTGGGCTTTTGCATATGATTCACATTATGCAGTTAGTGACATGGCGGACGATAAAAAAATAAATATTCGCTCATCCCCATTAACTTTTAATAAAAAAATTATACTTATGGTGACGCTAAGTTATTTTCTAATGTTTTTAAGCTTATCTATTATTGGAATTTTAGAAAATTTCACATACATTTTTTATGTTTTATTAAGTGCGGCATTAGTAATTGCGATGTTTGGATGTTTTGAAAGTAGACAAATGGATGTAGAGAAAAATTTTAAAGCTTTTTTGAGAAATAACTATGTAGGTATTATTATATTTCTTGGTTTTGTATCACAATTATGAATTTAGAATCTGATGAACTAAATAATTGACATATAACCCTAAAATAGACTAAAATTCGCATCTTAATTTTTTTAATGCACAAACTGGTAATTATAATAAAATGAAAACATTTTCAGCAAAATCACATGAAGTTAAAAGAGATTGGCTATTGGTAGATGCAA
>CAZPCL010000014.1:0-13179 GCA_964585105.1 uncultured Methylobacillus sp. | reverse complement strand
TGATAGGTAAATATTACTACGGTACCGGAAGAAGAAAAAGTTCAATAGCGAGGGTATTTATTCAGCCTGGAAAAGGAGTTATTATAATTAATAATAAACCTATGTCAGAATATTTCTCAAGGTTCACATCACAAATGATAATGAAGCAGCCATTAGAGTTAACAAACAATACTTCAACATTTGATATAAAGGTTAATGTAGTTGGTGGAGGCGAATCTGGTCAAGCTGGAGCTGTAAGACATGGTATTACAAGAGCTTTAATGGATTACGATATCGAACTTAAGCCTGATTTATCTAAAGCAGGTTATGTAACACGTGATGCAAGAGAAGTGGAGCGTAAGAAAGTTGGGTTAAGAAAAGCGAGACGTGCTAAACAGTTCTCAAAGAGATAAAATATTTGAACTAAGAAAAAGCCGCTCAAAGCGGCTTTTTTTTTAACAAGATTAATAATTAAACAATGTAGAATGTATGAAGATATGGATAATAAAATAAAAGTAAGCATTGTAGGCGGTTCGGGCTATACTGGTATTGAGTTATTAAGGCTATTATCGCTTCATCCTAATGTTGAGATACATCATGTTACTTCAAGAAATGATGCAGGTAGATATGTCTCCGAGGTTTATCCTTCTTTAAGGGGCGTATTAAGACATAAATTTGTAAACCCTGATGAGATTAATTTAAAAGAATCGAATTTGGTATTTTTTGCTACGCCTAACGGGGTTGCAATGAAATATGCTAAAGATTTAATAAATAATGGAATTAAAGTTATCGATCTAGCAGCAGATTTTAGAATTAAAGATATTAAAGAATGGGAGCATTGGTACGAAATGCAACATCAATGTCCAGACGTCTTAGAAAAGGCTGTGTACGGTCTTCCGGAGATAAATAGAGAGAAAATTAAGAATGCCGAACTTATAGCTAACCCAGGATGTTACCCAACAGCTATTCAATTAGCCTTAATTCCTTTGCTAAAAGAAGGCTTAATAGATCCATTATCAATAATAGCCGACGCAAAATCTGGAATAAGTGGGGCTGGTAAAAAGAATCAATCAGATCTTCTGATGTCAGAGGCAAGTGAAAGTTTTAAGGCTTATTCTCTCATGGGCCATAGACATAAACCTGAAATTGAAGAAAATTTAACTCATAACTCACTCTTAGGAAAAGCGAAGATTCTTTTCGTACCCCATCTCTTACCAATAGCAAGAGGTATTCACGCTACAATATATGTTAATTGTATTGAGGATTTTGACCCTTCAGTTATCTTTAATAAATTTTATGATAAAGAGCCTTTCGTTGATGTCATGAAGGTAAATTCATGCCCAGATACTAAATCAGTAAGAGGGTCTAATATGTGTAGAATATCGTTTTATAAAGTCCCCGATAGTAAACAGTTAGTAATTTTGTCTGTGATAGATAATTTAGTAAAAGGAGCGGCTGGGCAAGCAGTTCAAAATTTGAATATTATGATGGGATGGCAAGAATCGCTTGGATTAGAATTAATACCATTGACCCCTTAACAATATGAAAAATATATCAAAAAAAAGAAATTATAAGTTAACTAGAAATACAGCTAGAATCAAAACTGGAAGCGTTTGGCCTGGGTATGTAATAATGGCAATGTTTTCTTTAATTATAGGATTTGGAAGCGCATTCTATTTATTTGATGGTGGTAAATCAATTGATTTTTTAATTAAAATAGATGAATTATCGAAATATAATTCTGTTCATGAAAAAGAATTACTTGAGCGAAAGTTAGAGCTTCAGATGTCCCAGATATCATATGAAAAAATTACTACCTCATTAAAGGAAGTAAAAGAAGAGAATACTAAATTAAAAGAAAGCGTTTTATTTTATGAGAAAATTGTTGGAAAAAGAAGATAATTTATGATTTTTAAAAAAAAGAAAAAATTAGGAGCAATAAATACACTAATAGATAGAGACAATGTGATTAGAGGAAATTACTCTTACTCCGGCGGCTTGAGGCTAGACGGCAAGATTTATGGTGATTTAACTGTTGTAGAAGATTCCGGCGGCACTCTTATTATGGGTGAATTTAGCAAAATAAAGGGGAGCGTTATGGTCGAAACTGCAATAATTGCTGGCGAGATTGTTGGAAATGTTTCATGCTATGATTATTTGGAATTACATCCAAGCTCTGTTATTAAAGGTAATATTGAGTATAATTCAATAGAAATACATGCGGGAGCAAAAGTTAACGGGGAATTAAAACAAATAACTAAGGCGCAGCTAATTAAATCTAAAAAAAAATTACCTTTAACAAAAGAAAAGGTACTAGGAGATATTAAATGAACACTGAAATTAAAATGCCTACACCAATTGATTTCACAGATAACGCAGTAAACAAAGTTAAAGAGCTAATCGCTGAAGAAGGCTCACCTGACTTGAAGTTGAGAGTTTTTGTAAGTGGCGGTGGATGTTCAGGATTTCAGTATGGCTTTACTTTCGAAGAGGTAATTAATGAAGATGACACTCAAGTTGTTAAGGATTCAGTAACATTATTGGTTGACCCGATGAGTTTACAGTATTTAACTGGTGCTGAAATTGATTACCAAGATAATGTTCAAGGGTCACAGTTTGTAATTAAGAATCCTAATGCAACTACTACTTGTGGTTGTGGATCTTCTTTTTCTGCTTAAAGATTAGGAACATCTCTTCTAAGCTTACCAGTATATATTTGTCTTGGTCGGCCTATCTTAGATTTGTCATTTGCTAGCATTTCATTCCAATGAGCAACCCAACCAGCTGTTCTTGCTAATGCAAAGACAGCAGTGAACATAGAGTTTGGTATTCCCAATGCTTTCATTACAATACCAGAGTAAAAGTCCACGTTCGGATATAGTTTTTTCTTAACAAAATATTCATCCTCAAAAGCAATTTTTTCTAATTTGAGTGCTAGTTTAAACAAGGGATCATTCCTAAGGCCAAGCTCATCTAATACCTCATGGCATGTGGCCTTCATTATGATAGCTCTTGGATCTTTATTCTTATAGATACGATGACCAAAACCCATCAGACGAAATGAATCTGTTTTATCTTTAGCTCTTTTAATGTATTCATTTATCCGTTGTTCATTTCTAATTTCACTAAGCATTTTAAGGGTTGCCTCGTTAGCTCCACCATGTGCTGGACCCCATAAAGATGCTATCCCGGCTGCAATACAAGCAAATGGATTCGCTCCTGAAGAGCCAACAAGTCTGACAGTAGAAGTCGATGCATTTTGTTCGTGATCGGCATGTAAAATTAGAATTTTTTCAAATGCTTTAGCTAGAACTGGATTTTGTGAGTATTTATTATTAGGGCTAGAAAACATCATATTAAGAAAATTCTCAGCATAGCTTAATTCTTCTTTAGGGTATGTAAAAGGGCGACCTTGACTGTAAGCATAACTCCATGCAGCAATTGTCGGAACCTTTGCTATCAGCCTTTGAGCTGATAATTTCCGATGGTTTTGATTACTAACCTTCATGCTTTCATCAAAATAAAATGCAGACATTGAACCCACTACACCTACCATAACTGCCATAGGGTGTGCATCTCGCCTAAATCCTTGAAATATAGTTTTTAACTGGTCGTGCGGTAAACTATGCTCCTTAATTGATTTAACGTAACTTGTTTTTTCTCGAGAGTTGGGCAATTCACCATTAAAAAGTAAGAAAGCAATATCTAAATACTCACATTTCTCAGCTAGTTGTTCGATTGGATGACCTCTGTGTAGCAACTCACCTTTTCCTCCATCAACAAAAGTTATAGCGGATGAGCATTCTGCGGTGGATGAAAAACCAGGGTCGAATGTCTTAATTGCATTTGAATGTAATGAGCTCACATCAACTGCTGGATAACCCATGGATCCCTCCGTAATAGGCAGCTCGATTTCTTTGTTTTCAATTATTAGTCTTGCTTTTAATTTAGCCATGCATTTATGTTTTTGAGTAAAGTTATAATAAAGTTTACGTATTATACCTAACCTAAGAGTTTTTTAGGAATAATGGATTGCACCAAGAATTCTAGGACCTTTAGATCCAGTAACAGCCGGTGAATTGTTAAATTGTTTTTGAATACATTTTTTTGCAAGCCAAGCAAATGCTGCAGCTTCAACTTGTTGTGAGGGTAAATTAAGCTTGTCAGTAGTATTAATATCTATCCCAGTAACTCTTTCAAGCCTATTGATAAGAAATTTATTTTTGCTACCACCACCACATATATATATCTCGTCTAAACTAGGGCAAAATTTTCTTATAGCATCATTAATTGTAACCACTGTCAATTCTAAAATAGTTCTTTGTACATCTTCAGCAGGGTGGGCTGATATATCAAATTTATTAAGCCAATCTATATTAAATAGCTCTCTCCCTGTACTTTTTGGGGGCTGCTTTTTAAAGAATAAATCTTTTTTGAAATTGTGTAATAAATCATTAACTAACTTTCCTGTCTTTGCCCATCTTCCGTGATTATCGAAGTTTTTATTTTGATGGATTTTGATCCATTGGTCTAATAGAATATTTCCAGGCCCGCAATCAAACCCAATAATTTTTTTGTTTCTTGGCAAGTAGGTAATATTGCTTATTCCACCAATATTTATGATTACTCTATTTTTATTTTTTTTAAAAAAGAATTCATTATGAAAGGCTGGTACAAGAGGTGCACCTTGGCCGCCAGCAACAATATCTCTATTTCTAAAATCAGAAACAACAGTAATATTAGTTAATTCAGCTAAAAGATTCGCGTTGCCTAGCTGCACAGAATAACCACTTTTAGGATAATGTCGGATTGTTTGGCCATGGTACCCAATACATTGAACATCATTAGCCTTTAGCTTATGTTTTTTGAGAATTTTTTTAATACCATTTGCTGTAATTTTTGCATGCGAGAGAGACATCTGTATAGAATGTTCAAGATCAGAGGTGTGTTCAGTGTGAAGTGAAAGAAAATCTTTTTTTATATTTTTATTGTATGGCATGTGAATAAATTCGATTATTTTTATACTTCGATTATTTTGATCAATTAAAATAATATCGATGCCATCTAAACTTGTTCCAGACATGACCCCTAATAATAGTGAAGAATTATTCATATTTTTAATTGTGAACTTTTTATTTTTTTATACAAGTATTTGAAATAATAAAAGTCTAATTTTTTTAAGTCTATAATTACGATAGAATTAAGTTAAATTAAATGTCGAGATAAAAAAAGTGGATATAAAAGAACAGTTAGAAATAATCAAAAGAGGGTCTGACGAAATTTTAATTGAATCAGAATTGCTTGAAAAATTAAAGAAAGGAGTGCCTCTTAAAATTAAAGCAGGATTTGACCCTACTGCACCAGATCTTCATTTAGGACATGCTGTCTTACTAAACAAATTGAGACAATTTCAAGATTTAGGACATGAAGTTTATTTTTTAATTGGTGATTTTACAGGAATGATTGGAGACCCAACTGGTAAAAACGTAACAAGGCCACCATTGTCTGAAGAAGATGTAAAAAAAAATGCTGAAACGTATTCGGAGCAAGTCTTTAAGATATTAGATAAAGCAAAGACAAAAATCGTATTTAATTCAGAATGGCTTAACGAATTAGGAGCCTCAGGCATTGTCAAGTTGGCATCAACTCATACGGTTGCAAGAATGTTAGAAAGAGATGATTTTTCAAAAAGATACAAGGCTAATCAACCAATTTCAATTCATGAGTTTCTATATCCATTACTCCAAGGTTATGATTCAGTCGCATTAAAATCAGATATAGAGATTGGAGGGACTGACCAGAAATTTAACCTATTAATGGGAAGAGAATTACAAAAGCATTTTAATCAAAAACCTCAATGTGTATTGACTATGCCACTTCTAGAGGGGTTAGATGGTGTTCAAAAGATGTCCAAATCAGCAAAAAATTATATTGGAATTAATGAACCACCTGAAACAGTGTTTGCGAAACTTCTATCTTTATCAGATGAACTGATGTGGCGATATATAGATTTATTATCCTTATGTACATTAGATCAAATTAAATCTTGGAAAGCGAGAGTAGAAACTGGAGAAAATCCAAAAAATATTAAGGTGGAATTTGCAAAAGAGATTGTAAACCGGCTTTATGATGAAAATGCCTCAAATGATGCTGAAAAAAACTTTAATTTAAGAGCTAAAGGAGCTGTTCCTGATGATATAGAAGAGCATTCATTATCGGTTTTAGATTCTGACGGGGTAAATGTCCCTCAATTACTAAAAAAAATAGATTTTGTAACAAGCACCTCAGAAGCTATTAGATTAATAAAGGGAGGAGGTATAAAGATTAACGGAGAAAAAATAATAGATCCGAAATTTATACCTGAAAAGGGTGAAAGTTTCACAATTCAAGTTGGTAAAAGAAAATTTGCAAAAATTAACACATAGATTACCTAACTTTATTCTTTCAATTTATTGAATTTATTGATATAATTCGCATTATTAAATGGGCCTATGGCCCTTTTTTGTTTTTAGGACCTTTATTAATTTACAAGGAATTAGAAATTGACTGTTGATCTTGAAACTTTAATTGAAAAGAATGTTTTTAAATTAGGTTATGAACTAGTCGATTTTGAGATAATTAATAGAGGTGAGTTATTAAGAATATTTATAGACAAGCCGGGGTCAATCACGATTCATGATTGTGTTGATGTAACTAATCAGCTTAAGCACATTTTAACGGTGGAAGAAGATATAACTTTTGATAGATTAGAAGTATCATCCCCCGGAACAAATAGAGTAGTTAAAAAGCTAAAAGATTTTGAGAGATTCAAAGGCGAGAAAATTAAGATAAAGACACGTGCCCCAATTGAAGAAAGAAAAAATTTTACTGGAATTTTGCAAGGTACAAAAAAAGATTTAATACTTTTAGATTTTGATAATGATTTAATAGAAATTAAATTAGATAATATTGAAAAAGCCCGATTAGATCCAGATTTTTAGTTAAACGTATGACCGGAGAATATATAAATGAGTCGTGAAATATTATTATTAGTAGATGCTCTTGCGCATGAAAAAAATGTAGCTAGAGAAGTAATTTTTACAGCATTGGAGTTAGCCTTAGCTTCTGCAACGAAAAAAAAGCATGATTCTGGGGTTGATATTCGAGTTGAAATTGATCATGAAACTGGTGAATATGAGACATTTAAATGTTGGACAATATTGCCTGATGAGGAGATTGAAAACCCGGAGGCTGAAATTTCTGTTGAAAATGAAAGAGCAGAAGGAAAAGCTAATAATGAGGTTATTAAAGATTTAATTCCTTCTGAGGAGTTCGGCAGAATTGGTGCTCAGGCAGCAAAACAAGTTATCTTACAAAAAGTTAGGGAAGCTGAGCGCGAGCAAATCCTTAAAGATTTTTTAGCACAAGACGAAAAGCTAATATCTGGACAAATTAGAAGAATGGAAAGAGGAAACGGTATTATTGAAATTGGTAGACTAGATGCAATATTGCCTCGTGATCAAATGATACCAAAAGAAAATCTTAGAATTAATGATCGTGTAAGAGCGATATTAACTAAAGTTGACGAAACTGCTAGAGGTCCGCAGCTAATTTTATCAAGAGTTGCCCCAGAATTTTTAATACGTTTATTTGAATTAGAAGTCCCTGAAATAGAGGAGGGTTTGCTTGAGATTATGGCTGCATCAAGAGACCCAGGCTTGAGATCAAAAATTGCAGTTAAAGCCAATGATCAAAGGCTTGATCCAGTTGGGACATGTGTTGGGATGAGAGGTTCTAGGGTCCAAGCTGTGACGAGTGAATTAGCAGGAGAAAGAGTAGATATTGTATTATGGTCTATTGAGCCAGCACAATTCGTCATCAACGCAATGGCTCCTGCGGAAGTATCAAGTATTGTGGTTGATGAAGACAAACACAGCATGGATTTAGTTGTAGCAGAAGACCAATTAGCACAGGCAATTGGAAGAAATGGACAAAATATTCGTCTTGCTTCTGAATTAACAGGGTGGGAGTTAAATATATTAACTGAAGAGCAGTCCGATCAAAAAACGAAAGAAGAATACACATCTGCAAGTCAATTATTTATCGAAAAACTGGATGTTGATGAAGATGTAGCAGATATCCTTGTTCAAGAAGGATTTTCTTCTTTAGAGGAAGTGGCATATGTTCCTATTGAGGAAATGGTTCAAATTGAAGCTTTTGATGAGGAAACTGTTAACGAACTTCGATCTAGAGCGAGTGCAGTAATTCTTACAGCGGCGATTGCAAAAGAAGAAAAAGTTTCTGAACCTGCCGCTGACCTTCTAGGTATGGATGGTATGGACCCTGATACAGCTAAGCTATTGGCTTCAAAAGAAATTATTACTATGGAAGATTTGGCGGAATTAGCTGTAGATGAACTTATTGAATTAGTTAAAATGGACGAAGAAAAAGCTAAGACATTAATAATGACAGCGCGTGCACCATGGTTTGTTTAAATAATTTTATGGAGTATTAATGGGAAAATCTAATGTAGAAGAGTTTGCTACTGAGTTAGGCTTGCCAGTAGACCTACTACTTGAACAATTGAGAAGTTCAGGAGTTAATAAATCTAGTGCTTCAGATGAGCTTAAAGAAGAGGATAAATCATCCTTATTAGCTTATCTTAGGTCTGAGCATGGAGCTTCACTTCGCCCAAAATCTAAAATTACATTAACAAGAAAACAAAATACACAAATTAGAAAAACAGATAGTGAAGGCAGAGCAAGAACAATCCAAGTTGAAGTTAGAAAGAAAAGAACAGTAGTTAAACCTGATCAAGTCAAAAAAAATAATTCTGAAGTTGTTACTGAGAATAAGTCAAAGAAACCAACAGCAATAGTTGATGATACTCAAAAAAGTATAAGGGATGATGAAGCAAGAAGACACTCCGCTCTAGCAGAAGCCCAAGCAAGTGATATACAAAAAAAGAAAGATGCAGTAGAAAAGAAAAGTGAACCAGCTCAAGAAGGTACCTTGCATCGACCAGCATCAAAAGTAGGTGTGAAAGTCGAAAAAGAAAAAAAAGAAAAAAAGACTCCTTGGGTTGATAGAACAATAAAGAAAAGACCAATAAAGAATCGAGGTGTTAATAATAATTCTTCTGGATGGCGATCACCAAAAAATAAACATAAAAATGTAGATCCAAATCAAGAGCAAGAGCAAAATTTTGTTGCCCCAAGTGAACCAGTTGTTAAAGATATTTTAGTCCCAGAAACTATTTCAGTTGCAGATCTGGGGCATAAGATGGCTATTAAGGCTTCTGAGCTTATTAAATCCCTGATGGGCATGGGAATGATGGTAACTATAAACCAAGTTCTTGATCAAGAAACAGCAATTATCCTTGTGGAGGAAATGGGCCATAACCCTAAAGCCGCAAAAGAAGACGATCCCGAATCACTTTTAGATACAGATCAGAGTGTCGAAGAAAAAATAGAATCAAGACCGCCTGTTGTAACTGTAATGGGACATGTGGACCATGGAAAAACTTCTTTACTAGATTTTATTAGGACCTCACGAGTGGCATCCAAAGAGGCAGGAGGAATTACTCAACATATCGGCGCATACCACGTTGAAACTGATAAAGGAGTAGCTACATTTTTAGATACGCCTGGTCATGAAGCTTTTAGTGCAATGAGAGCGCGTGGCGCTGAAGCAACTGATATTGTAGTGTTGGTAGTTGCTGCAGATGATGGTGTTATGCCTCAAACTATTGAAGCAATAAATCATTCAAAAGCTGCAAAAGTTCCGCTAATTGTTGCAATTAATAAAATTGATAAACTTGAAGCTAATTCTGAAAAAGTTAAGAATGAATTATTAGCTCATGAGGTTATTTCGGAAGATTTAGGTGGAGACTCAATGTTTGTTGAGGTTTCAGCTAAAACAGGGCAAGGAATTGATAATTTATTAGACGCAATTCTTTTACAAGCTGAGATCTTAGAATTAAAAGCACCAATAAATACTTCTGCTAAAGGTATTATTGTTGAAGGAAGATTAGATAAAGGTAGGGGCCCAGTAACAACTTTGTTGGTTCAATCTGGCTTTATCAAACCAGGTGATATGCTATTGGCTGGCAATGCTTTTGGTAAAATTAGAGCAATGCTAAATGAATCTGGTAATGAGGTAAAAAAAGCTGGCCCATCAATCCCTGTTGAAGTAATTGGGCTGTCAGAGGTTCCAAAAGCCGGTGAAAAATTTATCGTTTTAAATGATGAAAAGAAAGCGAGAGAGATTGCCTTGTTCAGACAGGGGAAATTTAGAGATGTAAAATTAGCAAAGCAAGCTTCAAAACTGGAGAATGTTTTTGACCAAATGACAGAAGCCGAGGTAAGACTTTTACCTTTAATTATCAAGGCGGATGTTCAAGGTTCAGCTGAGGCTCTTGCTGAGTCACTAGAAAAACTTTCAACAGAAGAAGTGAAGGTAAATGTTATTCATTCAGCAATTGGTGCTGTAAACGAATCCGATGTAAATCTAGCTTCTGCATCTAATGCGGTAATTATTGCATTTAATGTTAAAGCGGATAGTGGAGCTAGAAAGATAGCAGGCAACTTAGAGGTTGATTTAAGAAACTATAGTATTATTTATGAAGCAGTCGACGAGGTTAAATTAGCGTTAGGTGGCTTATTAGCCCCTGAGCAAAGAGAAAATATTCTTGGACTTGTAGAAATTAGGGAGATATATAAAGCCTCTAAAGTTGGAAACATTGCAGGCTGTTTAGTGTTAGAGGGGGTGATAAGAAGAAATTCTAACATCCGACTCCTAAGGAATGATGAAGCTATATTCGAAGGAGAGTTAGACTCTTTGAAAAGATTTAAAGACGACGCCAAAGAAGTTAAAGCTAATATAGAGTGTGGCTTGTCTTTAAAAAACTTTAACGATATCGAAGTTGGAGATAAAGTCCAAGTTTACGAATTAGTTCAGGTACCAAGGAAGCTATAAAGTGGCAAAAGATTACCCTAGAAGTGATCGCATTAGTCAGCAAATAAAAAAAGAGTTAGCTAATTTATTGCAAATAGAAATTAAAGACCCTGCATTAAAAATGTTAACTATCCTAGAAGTGGAAGTATCTCCATGCTTAAAGCATGCAAAAGTCTTTATAGTTTCAAGTGAATATAGCGAAGAGATTCATGAAGGTCTCAAACGATCTATGCCATTTTTTAGATCGCAGCTAGCAAAAAGAATGACGACAAGAGGAATACCTAAGCTACATTTTGTTTATGATAAGACAATAGATGAAAGTATGAAAATTTCGAAATTATTAGATTCTGTATTAACTCCCACTAAGTAAACTAATGCAATTCAAACGGCTTAAAGTTGTTGTCGATGGACTTTTATTAATTGATAAACCTTTGGGCCTATCATCAAACCAGACATTATCAAAAATAAAATTTTTATTTTCACCAAAAAAAGTTGGCCATACAGGGACTCTTGATCCAATGGCAACAGGACTCCTACCAATTTGTTTGGGAGAGGCGACTAAATTTTCAAGTTATTTATTAAATGCAGATAAAACCTATGTGGGACTCATTAGATTAGGATATAAAAGCTCCACTGGGGATAAAGAAGGAGAAATTATTAAACAGGAGTTTGATAAAATACCCTCTAAGAGCTTAGTAAAAAAAATACTTAAAAATTTCATTGGGTCAATTGAACAACTGCCGCCAATGTTTTCAGCCCTTAAGCACAAAGGAAAGCCCCTATATTTATATGCTCGAGAGGGTGTTAATATTCCCAGGTCAAAACGTAAAATAATAATCCATGAAATTGAATTATTAGATTACCAAGGAGATGAGCTTAGATTAAAAATTAAATGCTCAAAAGGAACATATATAAGAACATTAGCTGAAGATATTGGCGAGAAATTAAATGTAGGAGCTTATTTATTAGAGTTGAATCGAACTGGTATTGGAAGCTTAAGTATTGATAATGCATTAAAGGTGGAGCAGATTGAAAAAATAAAGGTGCAAGAAAGAGGTAAAATTTTACTTCCAGTCGACGAATTATTAAGTAGCTTCCAAAAAGTAATATTAAATTATGATGATGCAACTGCAATAAAAGATGGAAAAATTATTGATCAATATGGAAAAATCCCTGGATTTTATAGGCTATACGAGGTTAAAAATAAATTTATTGGGCTGGGTCAAATCGATAAAATCGGAAAATTAAAAGCTAAACGTTTGATATCCTTAAAAAATTGATTCAGAAATATATTGTGAAATTGGCAAAATGCCGCTAAAATGTGCGGTTCTGTAATAGGAGAATTTAATGACTAGTACTGCTATAGAAAAAGCAAAGATTGTGGAGAAATATCAGATAGCTAAAAAAGATACAGGATCGCCTGAAGTTCAAGTTGCCTTGATGACAGACCGTATAACCTATTTGACAGAGCATTTTAAAACCAATGCTAAAGATCATCATTCACGAAGAGGATTACTGGCTCTTGTAAGCCAGAGACGTAAACTTCTAGATTATTTAAAGCGTGAAAACTTAGAGCGATACCAGGGGCTAATAAAAAACCTTGGTCTTAGAAAGTAGAAAAGTAAATAAAATTTTAAGCCGATTACATACAAGTTGTCTATTGTTTGTGTCGGCTTTTTTGTTATTAAAGAATGTATTCATTATTGAGAAGTGAATAATGAATGTTAAATATAAAAGGATAATTAAATGTTTAATCTAATAAAGAAAAGTATTAAATTTGGGGCTCACGACTTAACAATTGAAACTGGTGAAATTGGTCGGCAAGCAGACGGTGCTGTAATAGTAAGTTATGGAGATACTGTAGTTATGGTAACGGCAGTTGGAAGAAAAGAAGCGAAAGAGGGGCAAGATTTTTTCCCATTAACAGTCGATTATCAAGAAAAAAACTATGCTGCTGGAAAAATACCAGGTGGGTTTTTTAAGCGAGAAGGAAGGCCTAGTGAAAAAGAAACTTTAACCTGTAGGCTTATAGACAGACCTTTAAGACCTTTGTTTCCAGATAACTTTTATAATGAAATACAAATTGTAGCAACAGTCATGTCATCTGATAGCGAGATTAATTCTGATGTCCCTGCAATTATTGGAGCTTCTGCGGCATTAGCTATTTCAGGAATTCCTTTTCATGGTCCAATAGGCGCAGCACGAGTCGGGTATCTTAATGATAAGTTTGTAATAAACCCTTCTAAAACAGAAATGGAATTAAGT
>CAZPCL010000013.1:0-13612 GCA_964585105.1 uncultured Methylobacillus sp. | reverse complement strand
AATGTAAATTTAAAGCCAGAAACTGCTCATACAATAAGCGCTTCATCGAGCTGGTATGATTTGGAAAAAAGATATTGGTCATTTAAAGCTACACCATATTTTACTTATGTTGATGATTATATTGATGCAGCTTCCTGCAGTAATGTTGGAAAATCATGTATGTCAAGAAGTGATGGGTTTTCAACGCTTAGCTTAGATAACCAAGCTGCAAGAATCTATGGTTTTGACCTTTCTGGCCATAAATCATTAACAAGCATTAAAGGTTATGGAGATATAGTTTTAAAGGGTTCATTTAGTTACAGTAGGGGAAAGAATAGTGATGCTAATGATAGCCTCTACAGGGTAATGCCAGCTAATACAAAGTTAGCATTAGAGCAAAAATTTGGTAGCTGGAATAATCGATTAGAAGCTACTTTAGTTAAAAATAAAACAAATTTATCTAAAATAAGAAATGAATCAGAAACACCAGGATATGGATTGATAAATGTATTTTCAACATATAACTACAAAGATGCTGAATTAAGCTTCGGTATAACTAACCTGTTTGATAAATATTATATTGATCCCTTGGGTGGAAGCTATGTTGGACAAGGAGCAACAATGATGACTGGTTTACCAAATACTCAGGGAGTTCCTGGTATGGGGCGATCATTTAATTTAGGACTTGCCATTGATTTGTAATAACTAACAATCAGAGCATTATCTATTGCTATAATATAAACAAATAACAAGAGATTTTTATATGCAAATTGGTACTCCATTAAGCACTTCTGCCACTCGAGTAATGCTACTGGGAAGTGGTGAGCTTGGGAAGGAAGTGATTATCTCGCTTCAAAGATTAGGTGTTGAAGTAATTGCTGTGGATCGCTACAAGAACGCCCCTGGTCATCAAGTTGCTCATCGAGCATACACTATTGATATGACTAATGCAGAAGCCTTAGAGTCATTAATTGTGCTAGAAAAACCACATTATATAGTCCCAGAAATCGAAGCAATAAATACTAACCTTTTAGCTAAAATTGAAAAAAACTATAATTTAACTATAGTGCCGAGTATTAAAGCAGTTCAGCTTACGATGGATAGGGAAGGTATCAGAAAACTAGCATCAGAAACATTAAATATACCTACATCACCATTCGCTTTTGCTAGAAATCTAACTGAGCTTAAATCTGCTATAGATTCTAGAATAGGATTCCCTTGTTTTATAAAGCCAACTATGTCTTCTTCAGGAAAAGGCCAATCAAGAATAAATAAAGCCAGCGAAATAAAAAATGCTTGGGAATATGCAGCTAAATTGGGCCGAGTTAATCAAGGTGTCGTTATTGTTGAGGGCCAAGTAGATTTTGATTATGAAATTACTTTACTAACTGTAAGAGCTAAAAATAAAGATGGGAAAGTGTTAACGCACTTTTGTGAGCCAATTGGTCATCGACAAGAAAATGGTGACTATGTAGAAAGTTGGCAACCACAAGTTATGACAGCACAAGCTCTAGCTAGGTCGCAAGAAATAGCTAAGCAAGTTACAGATTCTTTAGGAGGTCTAGGAATTTTTGGTGTCGAGTTATTTATAAAGAAAGATGAGGTATGGTTTTCTGAGGTTAGCCCGAGACCTCATGATACCGGAATGGTAACTATGGCAACTCAAAGCCAATCTGAATTTGAACTCCATGCAAAGGCAATTTTAGGTTTGCCGGTAAATGTCTCTTTATTAAAACCTGGAGCTAGTGCAGTCATATATGGAGAACATGATGCCGATGTTATTATTTATGATGGAATAGAAAAAGCATTAGCGGTAGATGAAGTCGATATTAGGTTATTTGGTAAGCCAGAAGCCTCTAAAAAAAGAAGGATGGGGGTAATTTTATCTACTGGCAAAAATATTGAAGAAGCTAAAGCAAAAGCTCAGGAAGCAAAATCACTTTTAAGAGTGAAACTTAAGTAATTCGTAACCCTTTAAGCCAGTTTTAGTATTTTTTATGCTAAAATCCGCGCTCAGTAATTTTTTTTGGTACTTCCATGTCTCGCAAATTAAGAAATATTGCCATAATCGCTCACGTTGATCATGGAAAAACAACTCTTGTTGATAAGCTTCTCCAACAATCTGGAACATTTGCTCAACATCAGCAAGTTAATGAAAGAGTTATGGATTCTAATGAGCTCGAAAAAGAACGTGGAATAACTATTTTAGCAAAGAATACCGCTGTTACATATGAAGAAACACATATAAACATTGTAGACACCCCTGGGCATGCTGACTTTGGCGGAGAGGTTGAGCGAGTTTTAGGTATGGTTGATGGAGTAGTTCTTTTGGTTGATGCTGTTGAAGGCCCAATGCCTCAAACTCGTTTTGTAACAAAGAAGGCTTTAGCTCTTGGTTTAAAGCCAATTGTTGTAATAAATAAGATTGATCGACAAGGAGCGCGTTGTGATTGGGTTATCAATCAAACATTCGATTTATTTGCAAACTTAGGCGCCTCAGATGAGCAACTAGATTTCCCAATCATTTATGCTTCAGCAATAAACGGTTATGCAAAGCTAGATGAGAAAGAAGATTCTGACAATATGAATCCTCTGTTTGAGATGATATTAAAGCATGTGACCTCGCCTGAAGGCGATCCTTCAGCAACTTTACAATTTCAAATTTCAGCTCTAGATTATTCGTCTTATACTGGTCGGATGGCAATAGGGAGAATTCGTAATGGAATCTTAAAGCCAGGAATGAGTGTTTCAATTATGTCTGGTAATGAAAAAGTTAGCCAAGGAAAAATAAATGAAGTTTTTGGTTTTAAAGGTCTTGAGAGAGTTGGTGTTGCTGAAGCGCAAGCAGGAGATATTGCAATAATTACTGGTATTGAAGATATTGGTATAGGTTTAACAATATCAGATACTGAGAAACCATCTGGTCTTCCAATTATTCCAGTCGATGAGCCAACTTTAACTATGGATTTTATGGTTAATAGTTCTCCTTTAGCTGGCAAAGAAGGTAAGTTCGTAACTAGCCGACAAATTAGAGACAGGTTAACAAAAGAATTATTAGTCAACGTAGCTCTTAGAGTAGAAGATACAAGTGATGCTGATGTTTTTCGCGTTTCAGGAAGGGGCGAGTTGCATTTAACAATTTTATTAGAAAATATGCGTAGAGAAGGTTTCGAGATTGCTGTTGGCAAGCCTCGGGTTGTTTATCGTGAAATTGATGGTAAACGAAGTGAGCCCTATGAGAATTTAACTGTTGATATTGATGATGATAATCAAGGTGCAGTTATGGAGGAGTTGGGGAGACGTAAAGGCGAATTAACCAATATGGAATCTGATGGTTTGGGAAGAACCCGCCTAGAATACCTAATACCTGCAAGAGGATTAATAGGTTTTCAAGGTGAATTCCTTACAATGACTCGCGGAACAGGTGTAATGTCGCATGTTTTTGAGCACTATGCACTAGCAAAATCTGAAATGCCAGGTCGACGCAATGGCGTTCTAATTTCTTCTGAAAAAGGGGAGTCAGTTGCTTATGCGCTATGGAAGCTTCAAGAAAGGGGAAGGATGTTGGTATCTCCTGGTGAAAAGCTATACGAAGGTATGGTTATAGGAATTCATAGTCGTGATAATGATCTTATTGTAAATCCTATAAAAGGAAAACAGTTAACTAATGTTCGATCATCTGGCACAGATGAGGCAGTGAGGCTTGTCCCAGCAATTCTGATGACTCTTGAATATGCTGTAGAGTTTATTGACGATGACGAACTTGTAGAGATAACACCAAAATCTCTACGAATTAGAAAGCGCCATCTTATTGAACATGAGAGAAAAAGAGCAGCTAAAACTGGCTAGTTTACTCTTGGCTAATTATGTAATCTTCGTAATTACCGGTAAAGTCGATAACTTCATTTGATTTTATTTCTAAAATCCTGGTTGCAACAGAGCTAACAAACTCTCTGTCATGACTTACAAAAAATAGAGTACCTTTGTATTTTGCGAGAGCAGTGTTTAATGACTCAATGGACTCCATATCCATGTGATTAGTAGGTTCATCTAGTAATAAAATATTAGTTTTTGAAAGCATTAGCTTGCCAAACAACATGCGACCTTGTTCTCCACCAGATAAAACTGTTACTTTTTTCTTAAAGTCTTCCCCTGAGAATAATAACCTCCCTAAGGTACTTTTAATAGTTTGGTCATCATCTTCTGCTTTTCCGTACTGAGTGATCCAATCGAAAACAGAAGTATCAGATGTAAAGTCTTCAGAATGATCTTGAGCGAAGTAACCAATTTTAGCTTTTTCTGCCCATTTGATTGACCCATCATTTGGAGTGATTGTATTTGCAATAATTTTTAATAGAGTTGATTTACCAATACCATTTTCACCAATAATTGCAATTTTTTCACCTGCTTCAACCATAAAGTTTAGGTTATCAAATAGTTGCTTCTCAAAGCCATGACTTAGCTTATTCACAATTAAAGCCTGTCTGTAAAGTTTATCTTTTTCATCCTGCTCAAAGCGAATGTATGGGTATTGCCTACTTGATGGCTTCATCTCCTCCACCTTGATTTTATCTATTTGTTTTGCTCTTGATGTAGCTTGTTTCGCTTTTGAAGCGTTAGCCGAGAACCTCCTTACAAACTCCTGTAATTCAGCAATTTGTGCCTTAGCCTTATCATTTTCTTTTAATTGTTGAGCTTTAACAAGCGTACTAGCCTCCATAAAGTCATCATAATTTCCTGGATAAATAGTTAATTTTCTATAATCCATATCTGCCGTGTGTGTACAAACTTGATTTAAAAAGTGTCGGTCATGAGAGATAATAATCATTGTTGAGTTACGATTATTAAGAATTGTTTCAAGCCATCTAATTGTATTGATATCTAAATTATTAGTTGGCTCATCAAGAAGAAGTATCTCAGGGTCTGCAAATAATGCCTGAGCCAAAAGAACTCTTAGTTTTAATCCTGGCGGTACCTCGCTCATTGGTTTTTTGTGAAGTTCATTTGGTATTCCTACACCACTGAGTAATTCTCCAGCCCTTGACTCAGCAGTATATCCATCATATTCAGCATAAACCGATTCTAATTCAGCAGCTCGCATGTAGTCTTCATCAGTAGCTTCAGGGTTGGCATACAGCATATTTTTTTCTTCGTTTGCCGCCCACATTGCTTCATGACCCATCATGACTACATCACAAACAAGTAAATCTTCATAGGCAAATTGATCTTGCCTTAACCATGCGATACGTTCCTTATTATCTAGCTCAATATTTCCACTGGTTGCTTCTAATTCATCAGCTAAAATTTTCATGAAAGTTGATTTTCCACATCCATTTGCCCCGATTAGGCCATAACGATTTCCATCACCAAACCTAACTGAGACGTTTTCAAATAATGGCTTTGAGCCAAATTGCATCGTGATGCCATTTGTGATTAGCACTTAATATTCCTTAAATTTTATTAAATTAAAAATGACTTGGACTTGTTTGCCCGCAGTAGTATATATTACTTATGGTTAAAATTTCATTTCCAGATGGTTTATTCCAAATAACTTCATCATCTATCCGACATCCAATTAATAATTTTGCAAGAGGGGATAGGTAACTTATCTTATTCTCTTTAATATTTGCCTCATCCTCACCAACAATTTGAAAATATTGTATGTTATTGTTTTCTGTCATAACCTCAACTTTGGCAGAAAATAATACCATTTCATTATTTTGAGTTAAAGGATTTACTAATATTGCTGATTTTAACCTAGCAGAAAGGTATCTTATATCCCTATCAATCCGCAATTTTTTTTGTTTAATATTTGAATTGTCACTATCAATGAAGGACTCTCGTTCGCTGGCTAAATTGTCCAGCCTATTCCTTAGCATTTCCAAACCATCTGGCGTAACATAGTTTTTTTCCTGACTAATAGGTCGCTCAGGAATATCAATCCCTGCGTGTTCTAAATCATTTTCTTTTACAAATGCTCTACTCATTTTTTATAATTAAATCAGTAATTTAATAACTTATATTAATGTATATTATTATATAAATATTTAGATTCAAACATGTTGCTAAAGACCTTTTTCTCTTATATTTATTAAGTAATAATACTATTATCCTAGCAGTTTTTTTCGAGCTGCCAATAATAATAATTTAAACTCATTGTATGTTTGAGCAACCGGGAAAAGAGGAAATTCTTTAATGACTCTTTCTGGGGGGCAAAAAAGAATGCCAGCATCTGCTTGTTTAAGCATACCAATATCATTATATGAGTCACCTGCAGATACAACCTTAAAGTTTAATCCTTGTAATGCTTTCACAGCCTTTGTTTTTTGATCTTCTTGTCTTAAACGAAAATCTACTATATTTCCCATACTATCAACTATAAGTTGATGGCAGAACAAAGTGGGGTAGTCCAATTGCTTCATAAGCGGTTCTGAGAACTGGTAAAATGTATCTGAAAGTATGATTACTTGAAATTCTGACTTAAGCCACATCAAAAATTCTTTTGCCCCTTCTAAAGGTTCAAGTGTATTTATAACATCTTGAATATCATTTATTTTTAAGTTGTGAGTTTTAAGAATGTTAAGCCTTTTCTGCATCAATTTAGTGTAATCTGGAATGTCTCTTGTAGTTACTTTAAGCTCATTAATGCCAGATTTTTCAGCAAATTTAATCCATATTTCTGGTAGTAGGACACCTTCTAAATCGAGACATGCAATCATAATTTTCCTTGAGTTTTCAATTAATTATTATAAATTTTTCACCTTAAAAGATAATTATAAATATATGATTATAATGATATTAGTTAATCAACATTTTTTTCAATACCTTAAATCTCTCCTTTGAGATAGTTCGATTTGTAATATATTTAACATGGCTATTATTTGCTTTTTCTTTACTTAATTCAATACCCCAAAGCCCACCAATTTCATTTGGTAATGTTGAATATCTTATATCAAGAATTTGATTTTTATTTTTTGGATTGAGAGCAATATAACCATTACTAAACCATTTAAATCTTTTTATATCTTTAGCCTGTTGGGAGCCTTCTATTAGCCATGGAAATGCAGATTGAGCATTCAGTTTGTTGATACTTTCTCCATTGAATATTTTTGGACTCCAGCCTATTCTTATTGCATCGACATAAAATTTTTCTTCAGTCTCATATATAGACTTCCATAATAATAAATTCCCAATACTTGGTTTGGCATCAATCCTGATAGCTGAATGCCCTCTATCTTTTGCAATTTTTTTTCCAATTTTTATTGCTTCATTTTTCTGATAGACACCTAGCGAAAGATAAAATACTGCCCATAATAATGCTATCACTGAAAAAATCCTTTTTTGCTTTACCCCTGCCATAACTATCAGTATTAATAACGGAATTGTGAAGAGCGGATCAATGATTGATATATTGTTCCATGCTATGCGTGTTTGACTGAATGGCCAAAAAAGTAATGTCCCATAACTTGTACATGCATCTAAAAGGCCATGAGTTCCATAGCCTAATGTCGAATAAATCCAAGTATCTTTAAAGCTTATATCAAACCTCTTTGCTATTAAGAAGTAAAGCAATGATGCACATATAAATCCTCCAAAAGGAATAAATATAAGTGAGTGAGTGAATTGACGATGAAATTCTAGAAATAATAATGGATCACTTTCTGATCTTATTAAAAGATCTAAATCTGGGGCTAAACCAGATAAGAATCCTATGAATCCTATTATTATTAACGATTTTTTTTTACTTAGTGATTGTGGAAGGGCTGCACCTAATACGCCTTGTGTTAATGGATCCAACTATTTATTCCTCTTTAATATAACTCAATGTTAAAAATCTAATAGATATGATCCGCCTCTAATATATTGATTTTTTTCTTTACGGAGCACTTGGGTTTCAAAATGGCGTAGTTCATAGCCAAATGTTTTACATAAATCCTCGATGTACTTTTTTGAATGTGAATATTACACAGATTGCTCAAGAATAAAAACCGTCTCCATCATAATCTTCTGTCGAAAAAGCAAGCTTACCACTTGTTTTGTTTATTACTCATAAAATAATAAGTCTTCTAGTTAAAACTCTTATTAACAAAATGTCCATTAGGTAGTCGATAAAATAGACCCTGATTCGCAGCAGTTTTCGATATCGCATCCCAATCATCCATGAGATCTGTCCCAAAATTCATAGATAAAAGAACAGTAGGCGAGGAGGAAGTGCCTACCTCAGTCGAGTGTCGGAAATTACTGCCAAAGGCTATGCATTTCCCGACTTCATATTCATACCGCCTTTCTAATCCTTCATTATCTTTAAATAACAAATTAACTCCATCTGAAGGCTGTATTATTGGAGTTATTAGGGTAAACGCGTTGTTGCCGCTCTCAGGAGTCCAGTCTACGTGGAAGTTAGGAGCTGTGCATTCAGACCGAATGACCAAAGATCCACCATACATCATTATTTGTTTTTTATGGGCGATGTGCTCTCTCACTACTTGCATCCCATCACTATTAAGGAGTTTTTTGAAAACGTCATTAAAAATTTTGAAAGACTTAAAGCTATAATTGGACTCCCATTGGATGTCACTACTCCACTTTGGGCTCATACAAAAAAAGTCATCTCGCCGTAACGTTGACGAGGCAATCTTCTTAATTCCATCCAATATTTTTGCATCGAAACTGAACTCGACTACATTAGATGTATTCAATTCTTCATTAAGAAAATTGTTTGATGCCTGTTTTAATCCTCTTAGGCTCCGCTCTTCCAAGGCATTTAATTTCTCTCCAGCCAATGCTGCCTGCAGCTTTCCTTGTTGAATGACTTGCAACGCAGTCTCAAACTGTCTTTCTTTGATGAGCGCATCGATGTAACTGAGCCAATACTGTTCTTTTTTTGAGTTGGCTTCGAGAGCAATTTTAAACAACGGCAATGCTGCTGCAGATTGATCCATCCTAATGGCTATCACACCCAGGTTATGGTTAGCGTCTGGATGCAAAGGCTGAGATTCCAAGATAGCCCTATAAAGATGCTCCGCATCTTTGAGCTTGTTTTTTTTATGTGCTGCAATACCTTGCTGCAGCGCATCTTTAATCGTTAGCTCCATTAAATGTTCTTAAACGCTATTTTGTTCATGTTTTAATTCGTTATATACATGCATATTGCATCTCCTTTTCCGATATAAGCATTATATTGATTTTTATGGGATTCGAATAGCACGTTTTTTTTGACGTCTAAAGTTAGCAGTTTTATAAAATCAATTACTTAGCTATTAAAATCTATTCCCACTCGATGGTGGCTGGTGGTTTTCCTGAAATATCATATACAACTCTGTTAATACCTTTTACTTCATTAATAATTCGATTTGATACTTTTCCAAGAAGATCATAAGGTAATTTTGCCCATTCTGCTGTCATAAAATCGGAGGTTACCACTGCTCTGAGGGATACAACATATTGATAAGTTCTTCCGTCGCCCATTACCCCAACTGATTTAACTGGAAGAAATACAGTAAAAGCTTGCGAGGTTTTATCATACCAACCACTTCTCTTTAATTCTTCAATAAATATGGCATCGGCTTGGCGAAGTAAATTAGCATACTCTTCTTTAACTTCACCTAAAATTCTTACTCCAAGACCTGGTCCAGGAAAAGGGTGCCTATAAACCATTTCTTTTTTAAGTCCTAAAGCAACACCTAGCTCCCTAACCTCATCTTTAAACAACTCTCTTAATGGCTCCAAGAGTTTTAAGTTAAGTGTGTCTGGAAGCCCGCCAACATTATGATGACTCTTTATATTATGGGCTTTTTTAGTTTTACCACCAGCTGACTCAATAACATCTGGATAAATAGTACCCTGGGCTAACCATTTTGCATTTGGAATATTTTTTGCTTCTTTTTGGAACACTTCAATAAAGTTCCTACCTATAATTTTGCGTTTTTTTTCAGGATCATTAACCCCTTGTAGATCATTCATAAATTTTTTCTTTGCATCAATGTGTATAACCTTTACACCTAAATTTTTATTATAGGTTTTCATCACTATTTCTGCTTCATTCAACCTTAAAAGTCCATTGTCTACAAAAATACAAGTCAATTGGTCACCTATTGCTCTATGAATAAGCATGGCAGCAACGGATGAATCAACACCGCCAGAAAGTCCTAAAATTACATCATCATTTCCAACTATTTTTTTAATGTTATGCACTGCAGTTTCAACGTAATCGGGCATATTCCAGCTTGCTTTACTGTGGCAAATTTCAATTACAAATCTTTTTATTATTTTTGAGCCTTGGGGAGTGTGGGTAACTTCAGGGTGGAATTGAAACCCGTAGATATTTTTTGATTCATTTGCAATCCCAGCTATAGGTGTGGATTGATTGCTAGCGATAATTTTAAATCCTTTAGGAAGTTCTGTAACTTTATCTCCATGACTCATCCAAACATCAATTAATCCATGACCATCGTTGTTTGCTTTATCTTGTATTTTATTGAGTAATTTTGAATGCCCATGCGCACGAACCTCTGCATAACCAAATTCACGTTTGGAACTAGTTTGGACTTTGCCACCTAACTGATTGACGATGGTTTGCATGCCATAACATATGCCTAAGATAGGGATGTTAAGGTCGAATATTTCTTGAGGAGCTGAAGGTGTTTCTTCTTCATATACCGAATTCGGACCACCTGAAAGAATAATTCCATGTGGTGTAAAGCTCTCAATTTTTTTGAACTCAACATCAAAAGGAAAAATTTCACAATAAACGTTCAACTCTCTTATTCGTCTTGCAATTAGTTGCGTATATTGTGAGCCAAAATCAAGTATTAAAATTTTATCCATACAGTTTAGCCTGAATGGTAGTGATTAAATTTTGCATCATTCAACTCTATAGTTAGGTGCTTCTTTAGTAATCTGTACGTCGTGAACATGTGATTCTTTTATTCCAGCATTAGTGATATGAACGAAAGCAGCTTTTTTATGCATTTCTTTTATCGTGCTAACGCCAACATATCCCATTGAAGCCTTAAGCCCCCCCATTAATTGATGAATAACGTTGATTACTGAACCTTTGTAGGGAACTCGACCTTCTATTCCTTCTGGCACCAGTTTTTCAGAATTATTCTCTGAATCTTGAAAATAGCGATCTTTAGAGCCTAATTGCATTGCACCGATAGACCCCATGCCTCGATATGATTTATAAGATCTGCCTTGATATAACTCAACTTCACCAGGTGCTTCCTCTGTGCCAGCAAACATACTTCCTAACATCACAGAATAGGCTCCAGCAGCGATTGCTTTTGCTATATCACCAGAATATCTAATGCCGCCATCAGCAATAAAGGGTATCCCTTTTTTTCTTATTGCTTCAGCAACCTCATTTATGGCTGTAATTTGTGGAACACCAACTCCTGCGACAATTCTAGTAGTACATATAGAGCCAGGACCAATTCCTACCTTTACCCCGTCAGCCCCATGATCCATCATAGATTGCGCTGCATCAGCTGTTGCTATATTTCCACCTATAACTTCAGTATTTGGGAAATTTTTTTTAATCCATTTAACTCTATCCAATACTCCTTGAGAATGTCCATGAGCGGTATCAACAACAATAACATCAACGCCAGCTTCAACAAGCAGTTCAACTCTTTTAATAGTATCTTCTCCAACCCCTACTGCTGCACCCACCCTTAGTCTTTCGTGCTCATCCTTACAGGCATTTGGATGGTCTGTTGATTTTTGAATATCTTTCACAGTGATAAGGCCTTTTAGCCTATCTTGCTTGTCGATTACAAGTAGTCTTTCTAATCTGTGTTGATGCAACAATCCCATTATTTCTTTTTTAGAAGCACCTTCGCTAACAGTAATAAGTCTGTCTCTAGGTGTCATAACATTTTTTATCGGTTGTTTTAGGTTCGTTTCAAAGCGAAGGTCTCTGTTCGTAACAATTCCAACAACCTTCATATCCTCAATTACCGGAAGACCAGAAAATTTATGTTTACGAGTGATGCTCATAACCTCATCAACTGACATATTTGGACCAATAGTGATTGGATCACTTACAACACCAGACTCAAATCTTTTTACTTTTGCCACATGACTCGCCTGAATGGAAGGAGATAGATTTTTATGTATTACACCTAGTCCACCTTCCTCAGCTAGTGCAATAGCTAGATTTGATTCAGTAACTGTATCCATTGCTGCCGATACTAGAGGAATGTTTAAACTAATTTTTTTTGTTAGCTGTGTTTTTAATGAAACATCTTTTGGGAGCACATTTGAGTGAGCGGGTACTAAAAGAACATCATCAAATGTTAGTGCTTGTTTTGATAAACGCATATGTTTTCCTTATCGCGCAAAACGAAATTATACAGAAAAGATTGAACGAAATCGAGTAAAAAATAAAATTATTTGCCTTTTTTCACATCCTTATCTTCAGCCGCCCTTTTTCTTCTAATCTCTTTGGGGTCAAAGATAAGAGGACGGTAAATTTCTATTCTGTCATGATTTCTTAAGGTTTTATCTAGTGTGGTGAGCTTCCCAAAAATACCAATTTGATTGATCGATAGATTGATATCTTCAAATTTTGTAAGAACTCCTGAAAGTTCAATTGCTTCCTTTACATTAATACCTTTAGAAACTTCTACCGGAATAATAATTTGTTTATCTGGTAAAGCGTAAGCAACTTCAATCATTATTTTGTCAGACATCTTCATCCTTATTTGCTTTAGCAATAAAATTATCTATAAATGTATTCGCGATCATATTAAATACTGGTGATATAAGTTTATCCAGAAGATAGTTACTAAATTCGTATTGCAACTCAAATCCTATCTTACAAGTGTCTTTTTCAATTTCAATAAAGCTCCACTCACCCTTTAATGTTTTAAATGGCCCTTTAATTAAATTAATAGTCATCTTCGAAGGATATACCTTAATATTTTTAGTTGTAAATGATTGTTTAACGCCATGGTAATTAATTAGAATTCTAGCCTCAGTTATTTTGTCTGAACGTAAAATAACTTCTGCCTCTCCGCACCAAGGAAGAAAGTTTGGATAATCTTCAACTTTATCAACAAGATCGAACATTTTTTCTCTACTGTGGAAAACAAATGCATTTTTTTTGATAGTAATCATGAATTAAGATTTATTAAAGGTAGCGTACAATTATACTTTTAAATGGCAAATAACTAAATGAGCATTATTCAAAATAAGAAAGCCTTTCATGATTACTTTATTGAAGATAAGTATGAAGCAGGCATTGTGCTTGAAGGATGGGAAGTAAAAGCCATTAGAGATGGACGAGCCAATATTAAAGAAGCATATGTAATTATCCAAAAAGGAGAAATTTTTCTTTTAGGATGTCATATTACCCCAATTGGAACAGCTTCTACTCATATTAATCCAGATAATATTCGAACTAGAAAGTTACTTTTAAATAATGATGAGATTGTAAAATTAATTGGTAAGGTAGAAAGGTCTGGCTTTACTTTAGTCCCATTGGATATGCATTATAAGGGTAGCTATGTTAAATGTGAGATTGGTCTTGCAAAAGGTAAGAAGCAATACGATAAAAGGGCGACAGAAAAAGAAAAAGACTGGAATCGAGAGAAAAATAGGATCATGAGGGCAGCCAACAAAGGAAAGT
>CAZPCL010000012.1:0-14388 GCA_964585105.1 uncultured Methylobacillus sp. | reverse complement strand
TATTTTTTTAATTAATAGACCCCTAGCAGTAGCTTTATAGATTATTCGAATATCACTAAATGTGCAAGCTAATCCATGTATTATAATGGCTAGTTAAATAAAAAAGTCGTAATTAGCTTGTTCCACTAATATATAATTAAGCTATGAAACGAACCTTATCAATAATACTTACTCAGACGAATAATCAAAAAATTCTTTATTTAATATGTTTACTGTTTTAAATGAAAATGAAAATTATTTTTAATCTTAGAAATTTATTACATCAAACTTTCTTAGCTACTCTTGTCACTATTGGTCTATTTGCCCCAATGTTGAATGCTCAGGAAGTTACAGATTTAATATCACTATACCAAGATGCCTTAAAAAATGACTCCGTTCTGTCTTCTGCACGATTCCAAAATCAAGCTGCGCAAGAATTAGTCAAACAAGGTAAATCCTTATTTTTGCCAAGTGTCACTATTAATGCAAGTTTTGACAGCCAAGATAAAGAGAGAAAGTTCTTAACCTCATCACTCCCAAGCAATGATTTATTGTCTGGAAAAAAAGCAGACTATGAGACATATAATTATGGAGTTACACTCAAACAGCCCTTATTTAACTATGCTGCCTATGCCCAATATAAAAAAATGTTATCTCAGGTTTCCCTTGCTGATAAAGAACTCATTAAAACTCAGCAAGATTTAATTCATAGAATTTCGAAAGCTTATTTTGAAACATTGCTAGCAAAAGATCAGGTAGATTTATTTCAGTACCAACGGGCCTCTATTCGAGGGCAATTATCTAAAGCGGAAGCACAATTTGAAGCAGGGCTAATTTCAGTTACAGATATTAATGAAGCAAAAACAAAGAAAGCTCTTATTGAAGCGCAACAAATTAGCGCAATACATAAATTAAGAATTAAGAAGAGAGGGATTCAAGTAATTACGGGAAAATTACCAGGTAAACTTTTACCACTGAACCCAGTTATCACTTTTACAGAGATTGATAATTTAGCAGATGACTGGATTGCTATTGCACAAGAAAATAATTTAGAACTACGAATCAAAATGGATGAAATCAAAATTGCCGGACGTGAGGTCGATTTTAGACGCTCAGACCACTATCCAACTATAGATGCTATTGCTTCACGATCTAGGAATTGGGATAAAGGTGGTTTCCCCTATGGAACAATAGCAAATGAAGGGATAAGGAGTTTTTCCGACACTATAGGGGTAGAAATTAGTATACCAATTTTTTCAGGAGGGATGACAAGCTCAAGAGTTAGAGAAGCTGTCTTGCTAAAGAGTAAGTTGGAGCATGATGTTGAATATCTAAGAAGAAGCATTGGCCTTGAAGTAAGAAATTATTATTTGAGCCTCCAAACTAACTTTTCTGAAATAAAGGCTTATGAACAAGCTATGAATGCAGCAACGTTACAACTAGAATCGACTCAATTAGGTTTTGAAGAGGGCTTAAGAAACAGTCTTGAAGTTTTAGATGCGCAACAAACACTGTTTAATGCTAAATTGAATATATTAGAATCACGCTATAATTATGTAATGAACTTTATAAACTTAAAATTATCCTCAGGAATGTTATCTTTTGAAGACCTAAATGAAATTAACCAATACTTAATGGTAGCCAAGAAATGATAGCTTTAACAGAAAAAAGTCAATTAGTAGTAATTGATATGCAAGAAAAACTATCGACAGCTATGCCTAGAGAGGTAATAAATAAAATTATTAAGCGTTGTGAATTACTAATCACCGTGGCTAACGAATTGGCTATTCCACAAATATGTACTGAGCAATACCCTAAAGGGCTTGGTCATACCCTACCCCAAATGATGCCTTTTTTATCGGAAGCAAAGTTTGTTGAGAAGACTGTCTTTGCATGCACAGAGGAGCCGATATTTTTAAGGTATTTGATCAAAACGCGTCCACAAATATTTTTGATGGGTATGGAAGCTCATATTTGTGTATTACAAACCGCACTAGGCTTAATCAGATCAGGAAAAGAAGTTTTTATTATCGAAGATGCGATAGTTTCAAGAAATATTTCAAATAAGCAAAATGCTCTAATTAGACTAAGAGATGCGGGTTGTTTTATCACCAATACTGAGTCAGTAGTATTTGAATGGTTAAAAACTTCTGAGAACGAGACTTTTAAAAAAGTTGCTCCATTAATTAAAGATATTGATTAATTAATTGAACTACTTTATCAGTGCCTCCGGATGAGTCCTTTATATAATTTTGAGCATTTTTAAGTACGCGTTGATTAACTTGCGCGTCATCTATTAGATTTTTTATAATCCCCTCTAATTCAGCTATATTTCTAAATCTAAAAATCGCATTATTTTTTTCAGCAGTGTTGACCATATCTTTAAAATTATAAATTGATGGTCCAACCGCGGTTTGCACATTTGAACTCATCGCCTCAATTGGATTCTGGCCGCCATAATCGAGAATACTACCACCAATAACTGCTAGTGTTGCTAATCCATATAACTCATAAAGCTCTCCCATTGTGTCGCCAAGAACATATTGCGGTGTTTTTTTAACCCCTCCTAGGTCACTTTTTTTCACAATTTTTAGACTCTGTGACTGAAAAATTTTCTCAACTTCGCCAAATCGTTCTGGATGTCTAGGAACAATCACTAAAATTAATTCTTTATAATTTATTTTTTTTACAAGATCTAAAAGAATCTTCTCTTCTCCATCTCTTGTACTTCCTGCTACCAAAACAAAATGACTAGAGATTTTTAATTGTTTCTTTAATTGATTGATTTTCTTCAATGTACCTTTAGGGGGGCTAGTGTCAAACTTAATATTTCCCATTAATTTGATACTTGCTTTTGTAAGCTTGCTGAAATTGGATAAATCTTCTTCAGACCTCACATAAATTGAATCTAACTGCAATAATTTCGAGTTAATAAATACTTTAAAAGGCAAATATTTATTTAGAGATTTTTTTGATAACCGTGCATTAATTAAATGTAACGGGACATTGTTTAACTTACATTGATCTATCAAATTAAACCATAATTCTGTTTCAACAATTACCCCTACCCTAGGCTGATAGAAAGATAAAAACCTTTTACTAGCTCCCCCAGTATCATAGGGTAAATAAGTGCGATGAATTCTTGGATTATTAAGTAATTCAGTATTTCTTCCAGTCAGAGTCATATGGCTAATAAGAAAGTAGGTGCTTGGGTGTTGCTTCAATAAGATTTCAATAAGATTAACAATTGCTTTAGTTTCCCCAACAGAAACACAATGAAACCAAACAGTTTGTCTAGATTTCCATACAGAGCTTAGTTTTTTTGGATATAAAGCAAAACGCTCGTTTAAATATTGCAAATGGACAGGCTTTATCAATGCTCGATAAGCAAGCTTTGCTAGAGCAAAAGGGATAAGGCAAAAAATGATAATCTTATAGATAAAAAAGTACATATTATAATTTTCTCACAATGTGAAATTTATTTATATTTTTTATTTTTCTTAAATCGATTGTTAAATATGACATTACTATAATGTTTTAACGAGATAGAGTGAAAATTTATCAGTTTTTATTAAAATAACTCTTGACCAAACACAACCAGATGTTAAAATTTTTCTCATTAGCACAACATATTGTGGTTTTGAATATAAAGACAATTTTTAATAAATAGTGCTCCAATCAGTAATAAAACAGGGGAAATAAATGCTTAAAGCTGTGCCATCAGAATCTATAGAAGAAGAATCTGAAGAAATTAAAATACCTTTTCAATCTGTCTCAGAAGATATTTGGGATAAAAAATATAGATTAAAATCAAAAAAAGGTGATTTCATTGATAAAAATATCAACGAAACTTATCGAAGAGTAGCTAGAGCTTTAGCTGATGTAGAGAAACCTGAAAAAAGAGAGTTATGGCATAAAGAATTTTTATGGGCATTGCAGCACGGTGCTATACCGGCTGGAAGAATTACTTCAAATGCTGGAGCACTAAAACATAAACCTGCCACAAGTACTATTAATTGTACTGTTTCTGGAGTGGTTGAAGACAGCATGACCGATATACTTGATAAAGTTCATGAAGCCGGACTTACTTTGAAAGCAGGATGTGGAATAGGCTATGAGTATTCAACTTTAAGGCCAAAAGGGGCTTTTGTAGCAGGCGCAGGCGCTTATACAAGTGGGCCACTTTCATTTATGGATATATATGATCGTATGTGCTTTACCGTTTCTAGTGCAGGGGGTAGAAGAGGTGCGCAAATGGCAACATTTGATATAGCACATCCTGACATTACCGACTTTATTAAAGCAAAGAGGGAAGACGGTCGCCTAAGGCAATTTAACTTGTCTTGTCTCATTACAAAAGATTTTATGGAAGCAGTTAAATCAAATTCAGATTGGAAGCTTGCTTTTCCAGTTACAGAGAAAGAAGTAAACGAAGATAAATTGGATTTAACAGACTCTAAAAAAATAATCTGGAAAAACTGGCCTGTAAAAGAAAAATATCTGACTGAAAAAGAAGGGGCTAATGCAGGAAAAGTTGCTTGCCGTGTTTACAAAATAATCAAAGCTCAGCGCCTTTGGGATATCATCATGTCATCTACATACGATTATGCTGAGCCAGGATTTATTCTTGTTGATCGCGTTAACGAAATGAATAATAACTGGTTTTGTGAAGATATTAGAGCTACGAACCCATGTGGTGAACAACCACTACCCCCCTATGGAGCATGTCTTCTAGGATCAATTAATTTAACAAAATTCGTTAGCCATCCATTTACTGATAAAGCATATTTTGACTGGGAGAAATATAAAAAAGTAGTAAGTATTTTTACTAGAATGCTTGATAATGTTGTCGAAATTAATGGCCTGCCTCTTGAAAAACAAAGGGCTGAAATTGCTAGAAAACGTCGCCATGGTATGGGTTATTTAGGATTAGGCTCTTCACTAAGTATGATGGAGATGGTCTATGGGGATGATGAATCAATTAAGTTTACGGAAGAAGTAACAAAAGTTTTAGCTCAGATAGGTTGGGAAGTGGGTATTGAATTAGCAATAGAAAAAGGAGCGGCTCCAATAATGGATGAGGAGTTTGAGATTAATGCCGAAATGTTGGCAAAACGCCCGGAAATGAAAAAAGATGGACATAAAATTGGTGATAAAGTAAAAGGGAAAGTGCTTTTAGGAAAATATAGCCGCTATATGCAGCAATTTCCAAAAACTCTTCAGGATCAGATTGCAGAATCTGGTATTCGTTTTACCCATCATAGTTCAATTGCTCCGACTGGGACTATTTCTCTTTCATTAGCAAATAATGCAAGTAACGGTATAGAGCCTTCTTTTGCACACCACTATAGCCGTAATGTAATTAGAGAGGGTAAGAAAAGTAAAGAAAAAGTAGATGTATTTTCTTTTGAGCTATTAGCATATCGCCACCTTATAAATCAAAAAGCGATGCCATTTTCAGACAAAGAGAATGAAAAATTACCTAGTTATTTTATTGATTCTTCAACTATTAAAGCAAAAGCGCATGTTGATATACAAGCAGCTTCGCAAAAATGGATTGATAGCTCAATTTCAAAAACTATTAATGTCCCTACTGACTACGATTATGAAGATTTTAAAAATATTTATTTGTATGCTTACGAAAAAGGACTTAAAGGTTGTACAACTTTTAGATTCAATCCTGAAGCTTTCCAGGGAGTTTTAGTAACCGAGAAAGACTTAGAAGATACTACATACCAATTCACTTTAGATGATGGAGCAACAATTGAAGTAAAGGGGAATGAAGAGATTGAATATGATGGAGAAACTCATTCAGCAGCAAATCTATATGATGCATTAAAAGAAGGTTACTACGGAAAATTCTAAGGATTAATTAAAAATGGCAGTAAAAATCAATAAAAAAATTGTGGGCTATAGCGTCCTAGATAAAGATGTGCAGAAAAAAGAAGATGTGCAGCCAGCTGAAATATTTCAGCTAGGAGACCCACTAAGTAGGCCTGATCAAATTACTGGATCAACTTATAAAGTGAAAACCCCAGTAACAGAACATGCTCTTTATATTACTATAAATGACGTCTTAATGAACGAGGGAACAGAACAAGAACATCGTAGGCCCTTTGAAATATTTGTTAATTCAAAGAATATGGAACATTTTCAGTGGATAGTTGCTCTCACACGAGTTATGTCTGCAGTTTTTAGAAAAGGTGGCGATATTACGTTTCTAGTTGAAGAGTTAGAAAGTGTATTTGATCCAAATGGAGGCTACTACAAAAAAGGTGGTAGATATGTTCCGAGTCTTGTTGCTGAATTAGGGCAGGTTGTTGAACAGCATTTAATCAATATCGGTATGCTACAAAAACAAAAGCCAGATGAACATCAACAATCTCTAATTGATGAAAAAAAAGCAAGTTTTATCAAAAATAATCCTGACGGCCTAGATTTAGATACAGGATTTCCAAATGGATCTCAATTATGTAAAAAATGTAACGTTAAAGCATCTATTATGTTGGATGGTTGTTTGACTTGCTTAAATTGTGGCGAAAGCAAATGTGGCTAGTTTAATATGAACTAAGGTGCTAAGTTAGACTCTACCAAGAACTTTTAATTTAAGCCAACAAACGTATTATGAAAAACTTTTTATTTCTTCTTTTTTTCGTTTCATCCTGTGTATTATCAACTCCCGCTCCAGAATTGTTATTCAAAGTAAATAGATCAGTTGTTAAAGTCAACACATCAAACAAACAAGGTAATCATGGGGTTGGTTCTGGTGTTGTGGTTAAAAAAGACCATATTGTAACTAATTGCCATGTGATAGGCGATGCGCAGGGAATAAATGTTAATAAATATGGAAAAAGCTATACGCCTCATGCAATTATTGCAGATTGGAAAAATGATGTATGTATTTTAAAATTCAAATACCTAGAACTTGACCCCGTTAAACTTTCCTCAAATAACCTTTTAGAATATGAAACTGAGGTCTTTGGTAAAAGCTATGGTGGCAATACAGTCAAGGCACATACTTCATATGGCCGCGTAAAAGGTATCCACAAACTAAATAGCTTTAAAGTAATTCAATCTTCAGCCTGGTTTGCTATGGGGGCTAGTGGGGGTGGACTTTTTAACTACAATGGTGAACTTTTAGCTATTACAACCTTTAAAACTGCTGGAAACACTGCTTTTTATTACAGTATGCCAGTTGAAATAGTAAAAGAAATGCTGGCTAATGGCAAAGAAACTTCTGTCACAACGCAACCAGAGCTTCCTTTCTGGGATGCACCACTTGAAAATCAGCCTTTCTTTATGCAAATTATAGGGCCTATGAAAAAACAATCCTGGGACGTACTTAATAAAATCACTTTGAAATGGCTACAAAAGGCACCCGATGAAATCGAAGCAAACTATCACCATGCATTTTCATTATATCAATTAGGAGAGTTTGTTGCTGCTAAGAATATTTTAAAAAAAGTAGTTAAAAAAAATAGTAAACATACCTTGTCATTTTTATATTTATATAAAATAGCTAAAATTGAGAATCAATTAGACGATATGAGTTACTATAAGTCTCAAGTGTTGGAATTAGACGCGTCATTAATTAATCAAGAAGATGAAACCTAACTATTTTTTACTATTTAACATTGTAATCCTATCTTACTCATGCTCTTTGGATAGAATTCCAGAAGTTAATGATTTTTTCTCAACTACAATAAATGAAAAGACAGCTCAACCTAAAGACTCTATTCAATATAATTGTAGTGAAAAAAAAATATTTTATTTATTTTATTTAAATGAGGGAAAATCTATTTGGCTTGTTCTCCCCGACAGGGAATTCAAGCTAAGTAAAATTGAAGAATCTCAAAATATTTATTCAAATAATATTACAACTCTAGAGATTTCTTCTAAAAACACTCAGATAAGAAGTGAAAATGAGATTCTATATGATCAATGTACTATGAAAAAATCTGAGATTTAATGTTGCTTCGTTCAAAAGAAAGGGATGGAACATCGTAATTGTGAAAATTCTGAACTTTATTTTTGTCAAACCAAGAAAGACAGCCAGTTTGAAAAATATGGTAGGAGGCAAAGTTATATTCCTAATAATTATTTTATCCGTCATAGCGCAGATTATTAAATAATAGATTTTTTAGATTCTTATAAATATCTAGTAGAATAAGGCTTTAATTTATTGAAGGTATACCATGTTAATTCAATCTGAGTCTATTGATCTTGATACCCCAACAGGAAAAATGAGAACTTATGTTCATCGGCCATCTAAACCTGGGAATTTTCCAGTAATTTTATTTTATTCAGAAATATTCCATCAAACAGGCCCTATTGAAAGAGCCGCTAAAATAGTAGCAAGCCATGGTTACGCAGTTCTAGTCCCCGAAGTATTTCATGAGTTAAACCCTATTGGTACAGTTTTAAATTATGATGATATTGGAAGAAATAAAGGGAACTCAGATAAAGAATCTAAAGACGCTCAAGCATACGACTCAGATAATCAAGCTATGATTGATTGGGTCAAACAACAAGCCTGGTCTAATAATAATATTGGAGCAATGGGTTTTTGTATCGGTGGGCATTTAGCTTTTCGAGCAGCACTTAATCCTGAAGTTAGATCTACTGCTTGCTTTTATGCAACAGATCTCCATACAAATACTATCCCAAGTAAATCAAACCAACATAGTATGGAACGCCTATCTGATATTAAGGGTGAATTATTAATGATTTGGGGAAAGCAAGATACGCACATACCAGAAAATGCTCGAACTCAAATACATCAAAAATTATTACAAACTAGCATTTCTTTTAGTTGGCACGAATTTAATGCCCAACATGCATTTATGAGAGACGAAGGTGAAAGATATGATCCCGAACTAGCAATGCTTTGCTATCAGATGTGCTTTAGAATGTTTGCAAGAACCTTATAAAATTATACGCAATCAGAGAATGCCTCAAGAAAACGATGAAATTCAGTTTTTTGATATGATTTCTTTGAAATTAATTTGTTGCCTGAAGTACTGAGCTTATTTTTATTGGGGCCATTTTTTTCTAGATTAATATCTTTATCTTTATCCATTTTCATTCCTTTTGGGAAAATTTATAAATAGGGATTTTGTCCCTATAATGTAATTGATGAAATATTGATGAAAAAATTCAATTTAATAATAAAAAAATAGGTTATATTTAAAATATAACCAGGATCTTTGTAATATGAAAATTTATATAAATGGAAGTATTAAAGAATTTAATGGATTAAAAATCACTGCCACAGAATTAATAATGCAACTTAACCTTAATGGTAAACGTTTTGCAATTGAAAAAAATGGAGAAATAATTTCTAAAAATTTTCTTGATGGAGTTTATTTTAATGAAGGTGACAAAATAGAAATTATAGGAGCAGTAGGTGGGGGATAAAAATTCAAATATTAATGATAATCTAGTTATTGCAGGGCGCTCTTTTCATTCTAGATTACTTATAGGTACCGGAAAATACGCTGATTTCAAGGAAACAAGATCTGCAATTGATGCGAGTAAATCAGAAATTGTAACGGTAGCGATTAGAAGAATAAATCTTGGTCAAAATTCGAATGAACCTTCCTTGCTTGATTTTCTTCCTCCAAATAAATTTACTTATCTTCCAAATACTGCAGGCTGCTATTCATCAGAAGAGGCTATAAGGACATTACGTTTAGCGAGAGAATTACTAGATGGTCATAACCTTGTAAAGTTAGAGGTGTTAGGAGATCCGAACACTTTATATCCTAATGTTGTTGAGACTATTAATGCAGCAAAAATTCTCATTGCAGACGGATTTGATGTCATGGTTTATACTTCAGATGATCCAATAATAGCAAAACAATTAGAAGATATTGGTTGCTGTGCAATTATGCCATTAGCCTCACTTATTGGCTCCGGAATGGGAATTTTAAATCCCTGGAATTTAAAAATAATTATTGAAAATGCAAATGTTCCTGTAATTGTAGATGCAGGTGTTGGAACCGCTTCAGATGCAACTATTGCGATGGAGCTTGGATGTGACGGAGTACTTATGAATACCGCAGTTGCATTAGCAAAAAATCCAATTTTAATGGCTTCGGCTATGAAAAAAGCAATTGAATCAGGGCGAGAGGCTTTTATTGCTGAGCGTATGGCCAAAAAACCTTATATGGCATCACCGAGCTCCCCAGTTACGGATTTAATTAAATAAATGGCCAAAAAACCAACCCGGCAATATCAAGTTGCTATTTCAGTAACAACTGAATTTGTCGAAGAGCGATCAAACGTGAAAGATAATAAATATTTTTTTTCATATACTGTATCAATTGAAAATCAAGGGCTTCAATCTTTACAGCTTATCTCGCGTCATTGGATTATAAAAAATGCCCATAACGAGAGATTTGAAGTAAAAGGAGAGGGTGTTATAGGTGAGCAACCTGTTATCAAACCTGGCGATATGTTTACTTATACAAGTGGAACAGAAATTGATACGCCGGTTGGAAGTATGCTAGGTTTATACAATATGATAACTGATGAAGGGGGGGATTTTGAAGCAAAAATCTCCGAGTTTGAATTAATCATGCCAAGGACACTACATTGATTGAAAAAAATCTATTATTAATTATCTTATTAGTTTTTTTGGGTGGCTGTGGGCAGTTAAACGTTCAAAATTCATGCGATTGTGAGTTAGAAAAAAATTCTATATCAGAATTGGAAGATAAACTTGCAGAATTAAAAAAGCTCCAAGATAAATCAGCTGCATTAACTAAAAAGTCATTTTCTGAATATAGTTTACTTCGTAAAACAAAATGGGAAGAAATTGAATCTAAACTTCAAAATGATCAAGCAAGTCAGGCTTGGTCTGCATGGATTCATGGCTGTGAAAGTTTAATAAAATTAGACGCCTGGAAAAGTGTTTGTGAACAAGCGAATAACTTATTATTGCCAACAAACAAAGAGGTTATTAAATATTTACATACTCATTTTGACCTTTATAAAGCCCATAACGAAGACGGCTCTAAAAAAGGTTTAATAACAGGTTATTACCAGCCTTTATTGGAAGGTAGTCGAACCCAATCAAAAAAATATAAAATTCCACTATATGCACCTCCTCGAGATTTAATTACAGTAGATTTAAGTAAAGTTTACCCCGAATTAAAATATAAAAGATTAAGAGGCAGAGTCGAAGGTAATAAATTAATTCCTTACTTTACTCGTGAAGAGATATCTAAAAAAGATTACCCATTACAAGGCAACGAACTGCTATGGGTTAAAAATCCTGTCGAAGCTTTTTTCTTAGAAATTCAAGGGTCTGGAGTTATACAATTTGAAGATGACTCAACAACTCAAGTTGGTTATGCAGATCAGAATGGTCACCCATACCGCTCAATGGGATTGGCTTTAATTAGGCAAGGAGAATTAAAAAGGCATCGAGTATCCATGCAAAGTATCAAGTACTGGGCAAAAAAAAATAAAAGAAAGCTGCAAAGATTTCTGAATACTAATCCTAGTACAGTCTTTTTTAGAGAACTTCCTCAAGGCTTACCTGGTCCGATTGGTGCATTAGGTGTTCCAATTACATCTGAGAGATCTGTAGCTATTGACCGAAGATATATTCCTTTGGGAGCCCCTATCTTTCTTTCAACCACCGAGCCAAATTCAAGTATCTCTTTAGATAAATTCATGATTGCTCAAGATACAGGTGGGGCAATTAATGGAGGAGTAAGAGCTGATTTTTATTGGGGTCAAGGTAAAAATGCCGGAGCTAAAGCTGGAAGAATGAAACAATCGGGAGAAATATGGGTGATGCTTCCAAAAAACTTTTCTTTCCCTTCTGCAACTAAATAACTTAATTAGATGCTGAAATTTTATTCTGACTGACTTGAAGAAGGTTTTACTCCTTTCCTATAAACATCCCTTGCTTCCATTTCTTGTTCTACATTTTCTTGTGAAATGTGAATATTATATTGTAATGACCACCGATTCGTGTCTTCCATTTTTATTTGTTCCACGCCGTGAAATGAGTTATTTGTTTTTATAAAGCAGAAAGCGGAATTTGGTGCATATGGCATTGTAATTACTTTATGAAAATCTTCTTTTTTGTAATGCAAATGCGGAGAATCTAAATTAAGCTTACTAGGATCTTTTGGCATATAGATAGATGTCCCTGTTGAAATCTGCGCACAATCTTTTGGGAGATAAATTAAAAGGGATACGACCTTACTTAGTTGATCCGTATGTGGCCCTAGTGAATAATTTTTCCTATCGCATACTAGCTGCAATTGATCATAATATGATACGTTTTTTAAATACTTAAAACGCATATCAAGAAAGTTTTTAAATTTAGCTTGAAAAATATTAAGGAGATTTGGAGCCATTTGCTCATGAAAGGATACCCAAAACTCTCGTTTACTCTTCGTGACTTTTTGTATTGACTTCTTCTTGCTAAAATCTATTACCATTCTATCGTTATAGATTGATAACCCAGGCATTTCTGGAGCCAAAACTGCAAGTGAAGTCATTTCATTCAAATCAGGAAGATTTTTTTGTATTTCAGAATAAAATTTGTCTGAGAATATATTTTCTTCATATAAATGTGGAAAAGGGAAATTCAAAATAGGAGAATTTATAAGCTTATAAGCAGCATGTAGTTCATCTTCTAAATACATATTCACTCATTCCTTCAAAAATACCACCTTTATTTTTTTCTGCAGCCTTGTCAACTTGATCTTGAGAAAATTTAAACCCTAAATTTTCTAGCTGTTCTACTGTGGCAAGATGTTCATGGAGTTTTGGATTTATTTCTATTATTACTGATTTAACTTTTTTATTTCTGAGTGTTTCCATTGCACCCTCAACAACTTTATGTTCAAAGCCATCTACATCAATTTTAACATAATCCGGCACTGGTAATTTATTATCCTCTACTAAAGAATCAATTTTATAGGTTATACAGCCTTGGGCAAACTGCATAATTTTTGAAAATGACTGAAGATTCATATCTAAGGGTTCACCAACCGCATGATTTGCGTCACCTGCCGACAGATTTCCCAAGAAAATATAATCGAGGGCATCCTTATCTGATACTCCAATACAGTAGGCAACTATTAGATGATCGAGTTTATTAAGTTGTATATTCATATTAAGGAGTGAATAATTCTGAGATTCGGGCTCTAATGCAATAACATTAGCCCCTCTTACTGCCCCAGCATAAATAGAATACATGCCTACATTAGCCCCTATATCTAACAAGGTTTCCTTTGGCTCTATTTTATTTAACCAATCAATAGTGTGTGGTTCTTTTGTAAGTAGAGTGTCTACCCTCCATTTTGTTAAACGATTAGGAGTTTGAAAAGTAATTTTCTTGCCTTCTACTTCTATTGTGCACTTTGGATTAAATTTTTCGTAATCTTTTAAACTAATATCCATATTAATTATTTACAATTAAAAATTAAAATTTAAAAAATTGTAACATATAAAAAAGGGAGCTATTGCTCCCTTTTTTATATGTTTTTAGTAAATAAATTACTTGTTCATTACGTACATAGTTACTTCAAAACCAAAACGCATTTCTGTTGCAGCTGGTGTTGTCCACATAATGTAATCTCCTTTTTTTATAAAATCTACTGTAATTATTTACACATAGATTTAATACTATAGTTTACACACTCTATGTATTCACTGACTTATGTTATGAAATTAACCTAAGTATAATCATGATTAAAAATAACGAAAAAGGCTCATTTTCATGAGCCTCTCTCAAATCACTCAAATTACAACAGGAGGAAGTAATTAAGAGTGGTAAGCTGTTTCACCGTGTGAAGTTGAATCTAAACCAGCTCTTTCTTCTTCTTCAGAGACGCGGAGACCAAAAGTAGCATCAACAATTTTAAATAAAATAATACTGATTACACCACACCAGATAATAGTAAATCCAACTGATTTAGCCTGAACCATGAATTGGTTCATCATAGTTACGCCTTCATCGTATCCAACACCGCCAAATTGTGGTGCCATAAGAATCGCTAAGCCAACTGCACCTACAATACCTGCAACACCATGGATGCCGAATACGTCAAGTGAATCATCATATCCCAGAGATTTTTTAAGGCTGGTACAAGCCCAATATGCAATGATACTAGCAATGAACCCTAGAACGATTGCACCCATTGGTCCAACTACTGCACATGCGGGAGTAATAGCTACAAGCCCTGAAATTGCTCCAGAAGCACCCCCTAACATTGAAGGCTTTCCACGAGCGATCCATTCCATTATGACCCAACCTAACACACCTGCTGCAGCTGCAACTTGTGTATTAATCATAACCAAACCAGCAGTAGTGTCAGCAGCAAGTTCACTACCTACATTGAAGCCAAACCAGCCAGCCCATAATAATGAAGCACCAATCAT
>CAZPCL010000011.1:0-15053 GCA_964585105.1 uncultured Methylobacillus sp. | reverse complement strand
CACGCCGGTGGTCGCGGGGTCGAGTCCCGTCCACTCCGCCAGAATTGATATAGACTGACAATAAGTTGGTCTGTATTAATTTAAAAAGAACCAATAAGATTTATTTTGGTCTTTAATATGACATTTTTTTTGAGAACTTAAAATATGCTAGAACAAATTCGAAGTAGGACACAAACTACTTTTGCTAAGGTTATCTTAATAATCATAATTATTCCTTTTGCACTTTTCGGAATTGATTCATATCTATCATCAGTTGGTAGTAATATAAGTATTGGCTCCGTTAATGGAGAAGCAATAACCTCTCAAGAACTTCAAAAGACTGAAAGTCAATTTATTGCTCAAATTAAAAGTCAAGACGAGTCAACAAACCCTGAAGTTTTTGCAAGCTTAGAGTTTAAAAAAGCTGTTCTAGATAAGCTAATAAGTAAGAAACTTGTTAGCCAAGCAGTTAAGGATTTAGGTTTTTATATTAGTGATAAGCAAGTTGGAACATATATATCAGGTATGCCTGAATTTCAAAAAGATGGAAAATTTTCACAAGAGCAATATGATCAAGTTTTAAAAATAAATAACCTCACACCTAAGAAATTTGATATTAGTATCAAAAAAGATCTTGGCTCACAGCAGGTTAAGGATAGTTTGAGAAAGCTTATTTATACTCCAAAAAATAGAATTCAGCACCTTGTTGATTTAACTTACCAAAAGAGAGATGTAAGCATATTTGAGTTAAAGCAAGATGATTATAAAAAAGAAATTGATCTATCCGATGTAGCATTAAAAAAAGTATATGAAGAAAGTAAATCATCTTTTATCCGTCCAGATCAAGTAAAGATTAACTTTATTATTCATTCAGTTGCTGGAATTGTTCCTAATATAAAGATATCAGATAAAGAAGTTAAAAATTATTTTACTAATAATATCGATAGATATCAGAAAGAACAGCAAAGGAGAGCAAAACATATATTATTTACTGTTGGAGCTGATTTATCGGATGCCGAGGTAAAAGAAATTGCAGATAATGCTCAAGACATTCTTAATAAAATTAAGAAAAATCCTAAGACTTTTCAAAAAAATGCAAAAAAATATTCCCAAGATACAGAATCTGCAAAAAATGGTGGGGATCTCGGTTTCTTCTCTAGAGGAGATATGACTAAAGTTTTTGAAGACACAGTTTTCTCTATGTCTAAAAATCAAATTTCTGAACTTATTAAGACTGAGTTCGGTTTTCATATTGTCATGCTTACGGATATAAAAGGAGATGAAGTTAAATTCGAATTAGTTAAAAATCAAATTAAGGGGGAGTTGATATTTAATGCAGCTCTTGCTGAATATGGTTCAAATGCTGAAGATTTTAGTAATATCGTTTACGAACAATCCGAAAATCTTCAAGAAGTCGCTAAGAAATTTGACTTAAAAATTGAAAGTAGTGAATGGCTAAGTTTTGAAGATGCAAAAAAGTTTTTTAATAACGAAGCTTTTGCCCAAGCAATTTTTGATAAGAATGCAATAGATGAGAAAAAAAATATTCCAGCAATTGAGGCATCACCCAATAATTTAGTCGCGGCGAGGGTTATAGATTTTCGAACAGCATCTCCTAAGCCTTTTGAAGAAGTAAAAGAAAAAATTAAAGAATTCCTCACGGAAGCTGAATCACAGAAGCTTTTGATGGCTGCTGGTGCTAAATTAATTGATGATGTTAAGTCAAAATCTAGGACTGTTGATTGGATAGATCAATTAGTCATAGATCGGGTTGATAGAAAAGGCTTATCAGACCCTCTTATCAATGCAATATTTAAAATGGATGATAAAGTGCTTCCAGCACTTACCGGTCTTTATGATAGTAGGGGTGAGTTCATAATTGTTCAACTAAATAAGGTTGTTACTGAGAAAGTAGAAGATAAAGATTCGTTTGATACTTATTATAATGAATATATTGCAATGATTATCGATGAAATAGATTTGGCTTTTATGACGAACTTAAAAGCTAATGCTGATTTAGATTTTTAAATTATTATTAATCTACAGTGCCTGCAGCTGTAATATTCATTCCGCCGTCAACGTACGTAATTTCACCGGTAACTCCCGATGCTAAATCACTACATAAAAATGCTGCAACATTACCAACTTCCTCAGTTGTCACATTTCTTTTTAGTGCAGAATGACGTTCATTAAAGTCATACATTTTATCAAAATTTGAAATACCTGATGCTGCTAAAGTTTTTATTGGTCCTGCTGAAATTGCATTAACCCTAATCCCTTTATCACCAAGACTGTGTGACATATAACGAACGTTCGCTTCAAGACTTGCTTTTGCTAAACCCATTACGTTGTAATTTGGCATGGTTCTTTCTGCCCCTAAATAACTAAGAGTTAAAAGACTTGAATTTTTATTTAAATATGGAATAGCTGATTTTGCAAGAGCTGTGAAACTATAAGAGCTTATATTATGAGCTATTGTGAAATTATCACGTGTTGTAGATTCAATAAAGTCACCACTTAATGCATCTTTTGGGACAAATGCTATTGAATGGACTAGTATGTCAAATTTTCGCCATTCTTTTTCTAATAATGGAAAAAGATTTTCAATATCCGAATCATTTGCAACATCGCATGGTAGAACAATGTTTGAATTAAAATGGGATGCTAGCTTTTTTACTCTTTCTTTATGTTTTTCTATTTGATAAGTAAATGCGAGCTCAGCGCCTTGCGCCTTCATCGACGAAGCTATCCCATATGCTATAGATCTATCACTGAGTAGTCCAAGTATTAATACTTTTTTGTTCTTTAAGAAGCTCATAATTAATTCTTTATCTGTTAAATTAGTTTTTATTTTTCGGATCTAGTACATCTCTTAGACCTTCACCTAACAAATTATATCCTAATACAGTAATCAGAATGGCTAAACCTGGAAATAAAGATAACCACCATGCAAACTGAATATATTCTTTACCATCAGTGAGGATATTCCCCCATGAAGCTGTGGGCGCCTGAACACCCAGACCCAAGAAGCTTAGTCCTGACTCAACTAATACAGCACTTGCAATACCAAGAACTGAGCTAACGATTATAGGTGTTAAGCTGTTTGGAAGAAGATGTTTTACTATTATTGAAAAATGACTGGAGCCCATCGTCTCTGCTGCTAGAACGAATTCCCTTTGGCGTAGACTGAAAAACTCTGCTCTTACAAGCCGTGTAACACCCATCCATGAAGTTAAACCAATTACAATCATGATATTCCATATAGATGGTGTAAGGAACGCTATTACAGCTAGAATTAGAAAAAATGTTGGTATTGATAGCATTATATCTACAAACCTCATAATTAATGAATCAACCCACCCCCTATAGAACCCAGCTAGCGAACCTAAAATAACCCCAATGACAGTAGCGATACCTACCGCCACGAAGCCTACTAATAAAGATATTTGGGCACCATAAAGCATCCTTGAAAAAACATCCCTACCAAGACCATCAGTACCCATTAAGTGAGCCAATGATGGTGGTAATAAGATAGAATTTATATCAATAAAATTAGGATCATATGGCACGATAAAAGGAGCAATTAAAGCCAAAATTAAAATTACTAAAATGATAATTAAACCTGATATTGCAAGTGGATTTTTTAAGAAAACGCTCACTTAACTAAACCTTTCCTGACTCTAGGATCTGCCCAGGCATAACCTATATCAGCAAGTAAGTTTCCTATTAATGTTAAAACAGACCCGATGGTCAAAATTCCCATGATTACAGGGAAGTCTCTCATTAGAACTGAATCATAAAAAAGTTTCCCCATTCCTGGGATGGCAAAAATTGACTCTGCAATTACAGATCCACCAATAAGGCCAGGAATAGAAAGACCAATGATAGTTATGAGTGGGAGTATCGCATTTTTGAGTGCATGAATAAAAACAACCTTTTTTTCTTTGAGCCCTTTTGATCTTGCTGTAGTAATAAAGTCTTGGTGGAGAATGTCTAACATCCCATTTCTTACATATAAGGATATGCCTGCTAGACCACTCAATGATGATATAGAAACCGGAAGTACTAAGTGTTTTAGTAGATCTGTGAATTGACCTAAACTACTTAGATTTTGAAATCCTGGACTATGGAGACCTGATATAGGAAGCCATTGATTGCTGACTCCCGTCCAATACATTAATAAAAGTGCTAACCAAAAACCAGGGATTGCAAACCCAATAAAAACAAATAAAGTTATTGATCTATCAACCCATGTATTTTGCCGGACTGCAGAAATCGTCCCGAGTACGATTGAGATAGAAAATATAATGAAAATTCCTATAAGATTAATCATCAAAGTTATTGGTAAAGATTCTTGTATCAATCCTTTTGTAACATTTCCAGATTTATCTTTTTGCTCCCATAGGACTGGTTTTTGATGAGATGCAAAAGAGTTTCCAAAATCAAGCTTTACAATTCTTTTCAACCAAAGACCATATTGAATCACTACTGGTTTATCAAGGTTGTACAACTCTCTTAACTTTTGTCTAGATTCTTCTGAAGCTCGAGGGTTAAATGAGGATTCGCTTGAGGTTACATCTCCTGGTGCAAGATGCATGATAAAAAATGATATCAAACTAATTCCAATCATCATTGGTATCATCCATAAAATTCTTTTTATCAAATATGAAATCATTATTGCTCCAGTATTTCGTTTCTACGAAGAGGTTTTGGTATAAACCAATTGTAATTATTGTGATAAATCCCCGCTGGTGGTGCAGGTTTCTTTATACCCTTAACTCTCTTATGAACTGCACTCAAGCCGTAACCAGCATATAGATATACTATTGGAGAGTCTTCTAATAAATATTTAGAAAACTTATGATAAATTTTTTCTCGTTTTAAGGGGTTTAGTTCTTTTCGACCAAGTTCGAGCAGTTTGTCGACTTCTTTATTTTCATAGCCAAGAAAATTAAATTGTCCCGGACCTTGTTGCGAGGAATGCCAAATATTAAACTGGTCAGGGTCTAGTGACAAGCCCCAGCCAAGAACTACAACATCAAAATCACCAGTTTTGATAAACCTATTAACAAAGCTTGCCCATTCAATAACTCTGATTGAAACTTCTACACCAATTTCTTGCAATCTTCTTTGAATTAAAACAGCTGTCATCTCTCTTTGTTTATTTTGGTTTGTAATAATTTCAAATCTTAAAGGTTTACCATTTTTCACTAGTAAACCATCATTATTTTTGACAAAACCAGCCTCTGATAGAAGTTTAAGAGCTTTTTGTGGTTTATAAGGGTAAGGGTTAAGATTGGGGTTATTCCATCTTGTACCAGGCTTGTATGGGCTAGAAATTGACTCTCCTAATCCTAAGAGCACCCCGTTAATAACCTCATCTTTATCAATAGCATAATTTAAAGCTTGCCTAACTCTAATATCGTTAAAAGGTGCTTTTTTAAGATTAAAGCCAAGATATGTGTAACCATTTCCTAGCTCTTTGTACAAAGCAATTTTTTGTTGCAAGTCTTTTCTTGCAGGGAATACCCGTTGGTATTGAATTGGATTTATATTCATAAGGTCGATATTGTCAGCAGTTAATTCCAAAAATTGCGACGAAGTATCAGGAATAATTCTAGAAATCAATTTATTGATTGAAGGGGGCCCTGAAACACTATTGTTACTCGCTTTAAGAACTACTTGCTGACCGTTAATCCACTCATCAAGTTTGTAATAGCTTGAACCTGTTGGGTTTCTTGAAAAAAAAGTTTTATTAATATCTTCATCTTTTAAAATATGCTTGGGCAGGATATGTAATGTAGCCCATGTATCAAGGGCAGGGGCGTAGCTACTTGCATAAGTAACTTTAAAGGTTAATTTATCTGGAGTGGATGCTTCTTTGACAAGTTGATAATCTGATCCATATGGTGTTCGTGTAGTTGGGTTGGTTATTAATTTCCACGTGAATAAAACATCTTCACTAGTAAGTGGCAATCCATCTGACCACTTAAGATTTTTCTTCAATTTAAAAGTAATCGTTTTTTGATTGTTTGATATTTTCCAACTTTCTGCTAAATCTGGGGCGTAATTTAAGTTTTCATCATATTTAATTAATGAGTTAAAAATATTCCCAGCTATCGCTGAGGAAGCAGAATCACCGGCAACCATTGCAATAAGGTTGCTAGGTTCACCAGCCATTGCGTTGACGAGAGTTCCTCCAAAAGAATTTATAAATTTTTTATTATAATCAACAACTTCAGATGTTTTCTTAGAGCAACTTATAAATAAAGTCAACGAAATAGTAAGGGTGATAAAGTTAAAAAATATAGATTTTTTTTTCATGTGCATTATTAAGAAATTATTTAGGTATGTCTAACGTATCACCTATGATTATTTTATCCGATCGTAGTTCATTAAATTCTTTTATATCTCTAACTGAGATATTGTATTTGTCAGAAATATGGCTTAAGGTTTGGCCGGGCTTAACTTTATGAGTAATTATTGATGAGTAATTATATAGCTCATTTACATTTGTAGGGAAGTATGTAGTTATAGCATCTTTATTAGGTATCAAGATGGTACTGTTCCTTCTAAATGATCTCCTACGCTCCAAACGATTGACCTGAATTAGTATTTTTCTATCAATACCAAATTTCTTGGCAACTTGTGCAACTCTTTCCTTCTTTTTGGGCTTGTAAGCTATCCAGTTAGATAAAGGTTTGTCGTAGCTATGATAATTATAGTTAAATATATGTATATTCTGTTGTGGTAAGTTTACTTTTTGAGATACATTTTTTACATTGATAACAGGTCTTTTGTGTTGTGGGTTTAAGAGCTGGAATTCTTCAATAGATATTTCTGCAAGTCTTGCTACAAGCTGGGTGTCTATATTGTTAGTTACTTCAATATATTCAAAATATGGTCTATTTTTTATATTGGGCAAAGTTAAACCATATTTGCTCGGGTTGCTTATGATATTTTTAATTGCAAATAGTTTTGGTACATAGTTTTTTGTTTCTTTTGGTAGACGAAGGCTGTAATAGCCCGTCGGTTTTTTATTTCTCTTATTTCTTTTAATTGCTCTGCCTACCCTTCCTTCACCTGCATTATAGGAGGCTAGGGCTAACTCCCATGTCCCAAATTCTTTATGAAGCTTTTCTAGATAGTTTAAAGCTGCATTTGTTGACTCAACTACACTTCTTCTTTCATCAACCCACCAATTTTGTTTTAAACCATATATTTTTCCTGTAGAAGGAATAAACTGCCACATCCCAGCTGCTTTTTTTCTTGAAGTTGCTATTGGATTATATGCACTTTCTATCATTGGCAAGAGTGCTATCTCCATAGGCATATTTCTTTTTTTTACTTCCCCGACAACATGAAAGAGGTATTTTTCGCTTCTTTCGAGCATTCTTTTTACATATTCCGGCCTTTTTGAGTACCATTTCTCATAGTTACGAATTCTTCGACTCGGTCTCTCTTTCATATCGTAACCACTATTAATTACTGACCAAATACTAGATTTTTTATCTACTTTCTCATCCTTAATGATTCCTTCAGGATTTATAAATGTGATTTGCTGACCTAACACATTTGTTTCTGATCGTGCAGTAATTGCTAATGAAACTATTAGTAGAAATATTAAAGTCTTTAATAGGTGATTGTTCTTAAAATTCATCTTTTCTCTTTCTAATTAATTTAAATTCTTTGCTTGTTTTCACCCTGAGAAAAGGATTCGTTTCAAGCTCTTCTTGAAGTATCGATGGAATAGTAATCTCGACATCTTGTAATTTCTTATACCGTTCATTTAGTTGATAATTGTCTGGATCTATCGTTAATGCAAATCGAATATTTTCTTTGGTGTATTCATGAGCACAGTATACTTTTGTATTGGGGTTAAGCGAAGAAATTTTCAATAATGACTTAAACATTTCTTCATAGGTACCTTCAAATAACCTTCCACAACCACATGCAAACAGGGTATCACCACAAAATAAATTTTCCTTATCAACAAAGATTATATGGTCTGAAGTATGTCCTGGGGTCTCAATTACGTAAAATTTAAGCTTAGTTCCAAGTATTGAGATTACATCACCTTCTTTTACAACTTCATATTTAAATTTTATATTTTGAAGGAATGGAAGACGTAAGTCTGGCCCATAAATTCGAACATCTGGGTGGTAGCTAATTAGCTCCTCAACCCCTCCTATATGATCATGATGTTTGTGAGTTATCAGAATTGCTTTTAAGTCAATATTATTTTCCTTTAGTTTTTTTATGACCGGTTTAGCATCACCTGGGTCAACTATTACCCCGTTAAGTTTTTCTTGAATTAACCAAATATAGTTATCCTTGAATGCTTTAATTGGTAGTATATTTATATTAATATTTTGAGGAAAATTTGAATGCATATATACCTTAAGTTTACCTTGTTTTTATGTTATTTTTAAAATTATGAATTGGTTTAAATCAAAAACTGCAAAAAGCCTTATAGTGCAAGAAAAAATAATTATTGATAAATTTACCGAAGATAAATTTGGTTATTTTGCACTTCAATTGGGGGGAGCTTTTGGCGACTTTCTTGAGAACTCCCGAATTACTAAGCATTTTTTTACTGATGGAGTTTTGAGAAATATTTGTTTTGATTCTTCTTTTATGCCTTTTGCAGAGGAGTCGATTGATTTAATTATTTGTCCTCATTTTATCGAGCAAGGATATAATAAAAAAATGTTTGATGAGTTGTTTCGGACATTAATCCCTGGAGGGCATTTAATTATAATTTCATTTAACCCTTTCAGCTTTGCAGGAATCAGGAATTTCTTTTCATTTAGTATGCAGTTCCCTTGGAATTCTAAATTTGTAAGTATGTCTGAGATTCAGAGCCAATTAAAAGATGCAGGCTTTTCCATTTCTGAAGCCGAGATTTCAAATTATCAACTTATATTTTCTGATGATAATTATTCATTTAGTGGCACTCTGGAAAAAATTGGTAGTCGTTGGTTACCACTCTTTGGTAATCTATATTCGATAGTTGTACAAAAAAAAGTGATTGGCCTAACCCCAATCAAACCAAAGTGGAAGAATCTAAAAAAATCAACAACCTTAAAAGAGGAATGAGCTTAATATGATCAATATATATACGGACGGCGCTTGTAAGGGAAACCCTGGTCCTGGTGGCTGGGGTGCATTAATAATCGAAAATGGTGTAGAAAATGAAATATACGGTGGGGAAGGCAATACAACAAACAACAGGATGGAAATTATGGCTGTAATAATGGCTCTTAGGTCTATTGACAAAAAATCTGAAATTACAGTCTTTACTGATTCAACTTATGTTCAAAAGGGAATTAACGAATGGATTGATAAGTGGAAAATTAATGGCTGGAGAACGAGCAATAGAAAAGATGTAAAGAATAAAGATTTATGGGTTCAGCTAGATAGTTTAAATTCCAAGATAAGAGTTAATTGGATGTGGGTAAAAGGTCACTCTGGCCATCCAGAAAATGACCGTGCTGATTTTTTAGCAAATCAAGGTGTTCTTGATAAAGGGAAGTCATTATGAGGCAAATTTTTCTTGACACAGAGACCACTGGCCTTGATCCCAACCAAGGTCATAGGGTAATTGAAATTGCTGCCGTTGAGATGAATAATCGGCAATTAACAAGTAATCATTTCCATACATATCTAAACCCTTCTAGAGAAATAGATCCAGCAGCTCAAGAGGTTCATGGAATAACTTTAGAATTCCTTCAAGACAAGCCTCTTTTTAAAGATGTTGTATCTGAATTCTTAGATTTTATAAAGGATTCAGAGGTTATCATTCATAATGCCCCTTTTGATGTTGGATTCATAAATATGGAGCTAGGTAAGATTAGTTTTGATAAATTACATAAGCAACCGCTTACTATTTTTGACTCATTGAAGCTAGCAAAAGAAATTAGACCTGGACAAAGGAATAATCTAGATGCCCTATGTAAAGCCTATAATATTGATAACACCTCGAGGAGCTTTCACGGAGCACTTTTAGACGCTCAGTTACTTGGAGATGTTTACCTCAGTATGACTAGAGGGCAAGAAGCTTTTTCGATAGATTTTTCCCGGAGCCCCAATAATATAAATTTAAAAGATGCCGACCAAGAGAATCTGCTTATCATCAATCCTGACAAAGAAGAGTTAAAAGCACATGATGATTTTATTTCTAAAATTAAGGTTGAAAATAATAACTTCTAGTAGGCATCTGCCCAGTTATTTGGAGTTTCATATAGTCGGACTTTAATTGGCTTAATAGATAGTTTAAAATTTTCAGTAAAAGCAATTTTTAATTTATTCATTGCCACTAAAGCCATATTTTCGGCGGTAGGAACTAATGGAAAAATAACAGTTTTATGTTTATCGAGTGAGTTGAGGAAATCAAGCACCTCTGAGTCATCTTTATAAACTATAAATGAGTGATCCCATTTTTCGACAATAGTTTTTTTTATTAGATCTTTAGCATCTTTAAAGTCCATAACCATTCCAAAATCTGTATCTGATATGTCTGAAACAACATCACCTTTAATTGTTACTTCTATAGTATATCTGTGCCCATGAAGATTTTTGCAAACACTTTTATGGTGGGGAATTCTGTGGCCAGCATCAAATTCTAGCTTCGTAGTAATTTCCATTAAATTTTATCTATTGTACTTATTCTCTCAAGTGCAGGTGGATGAGAGTCATAAAAACTTGAATGAAGAGGATCAGGTGTTAATGTGGAAGCATTATCTCTATATAACTTTATTAATGAAAGCTTTAAATCTTTTGCGTTTGAGTATCTGCATGCATATTCATCTGCTTCAAATTCATTTTTTCTTGAATAATATGCAATTAAAGGTCGAATAAAAAATATGAATAGAGGAGAGACAAGTAAAAATAGCAATAACCCATTCGCATCATTTTGGATGACGCCTAATGACTCATAAAACCAAAAACTATCCTTTAAAATACCTAAAACGTATAAACCTATAAAGCTAATTAAAAACATCATAATAATTCTTTTTTTTACATGATTGTGATGAAAATGACCAAGCTCATGAGCTAAAACAGCTTCAATTTCTCTATGGGAGAGTTTTTCTAGAAGCGTATCGAAAAAGACTATTCTTTTAGAATTTCCAAAACCAGTAAAATACGCATTTCCATGATTACTTCTTAGAGAGCCATTCATTACATAAAGCCCACCAGACTTAAAACCACATTTTAAGAGTAATTTTTCAATTTTAACTTTAAGTTTTTTGTCTTTTAATGGAAGGAATTTGTTAAAAAATGGAGCAATATATAGTGGATAAAGTGTTAACATCAAAAAATTGAAAAAGGAAATAAATAGCCACAGCCAAAACCACCAAAGACCTCCTAAGTTTGAAATAATCCATAATGAAACTAAAAGTATTGGGACTCCAATGATAATACTTAGGACGGATTGTTTGATTAGGTCTGTTACGAAAATTTTAAAGGTCATTCGATTAAATCCAAACCTTTCGTCAATATTAAAAATTTTATATATACTTAAAGGAAGATCTATTAGAGATGATAAAAGCATAACTGATACAATGACCATAGACCCGGTGAGTAATTTATTGTCGGTCAAATTACCGAAGATATCAGTAAGAATATTTATTCCACCACCAATTGTTATTAGATATAAAAATATGGCTTGTATAAATAAATCAATTATTCCAATATAAGATTTAGAAATAGTATAATCAGCTGCTTTTTTATGATCTTTTATAGATATTGTTTGAGAGAAGGGCGCTGGGACTTTTGATTTATTTCTTTGAACATGGTTTATATGTCTTTTCGAAAGCCACGCTTGAAAAAATGTTGTTGTAAGTAGTAAAAAAATAAATAAATAGTAGAAAGTAAGTGACATAATAGTTGCTTAAAGATAAAAGAACTATTGTGAGGTAAAATCTCAATAAAAGTAAGTTTAAAATGAAACTAATATAAAATTTTAATGGAAATCATGATGAGTAAAAGTAATGACAATTTAATATGGTTAGATATGGAAATGAGCGGACTTAATACTGAAACAGATAAAATTCTTGAGATTGCAGTTATTGTAACTGACCCTTTTCTAAAGATTCTTGCTGAAAGTCCAGTTTTAGTAATAAACCAGTCTGATGATGTTTTGGCAAAAATGGATTCATGGAATCAATCTACCCATGGTAAGTCAGGCTTAATAGAGAAAGTTAAGAACTCTAAGACCAATGAAGATGGAGCAACTCATCAATTATTGGAATTTATTAGTAAATATGTAGGAAAGAATAAATCTCCAATGTGTGGGAATTCAATTTGTCAGGATCGAAGATTTATGGCTAAACATATGCCTAACTTGGAGTCATATTTTCATTATCGCAATCTTGACGTTAGTGTGTTTAAAGAACTTGCAAAGAGATGGAAACCAGAACTAATTGAAGGATTTAAGAAGAAAGGCAAACATGAGGCGTTAGCAGATATTTTAGAATCAATTGAAGAGCTAAAATATTATCGCGAACACTTCATTAAAGTATAGTTTTAATGTTTAATCTAACAAATTTCCTGGTAGTTGGTGTTGCTGCAGCGATAGGCGCGTGGCTTAGGTGGGGGGTAGGATATCTTTTATATCTTTTATACCCAACATTACCATTAGGAACGCTTGCAGTAAACCTCCTAGGTGGATTTTTGATGGGGCTATCAATTGCTTATTTTCAAACAACCACCTCACAGATTAGTGAGGAATTAAAGCTGTTTATAAATGTTGGATTTTTAGGTGGCCTTACAACGTTTTCTGCCTACACCTCTGACATTTTTTCTTTTTTACAAAAAGGAGAAGTGCAAACAAGTTTTTTATTTCTAGTTAGTCACGTATTCGGTGCTTTAATAATGGCCTATGTAGGCTGGCAAACCATTATTTTTTTGACGGACTAGGGTTTGCCTTAGTTGTTTTAGTTGCCTTAGTTGTTTTAGTTGCCTTAGTTGTTTTAGTTACCTTAGTTGTCTTAGTTACCTTAGGTGTCTTAGTTGTCTTAGGTGCCTTAGTTGTTTTAGTTACCTTAGGTGTCTTAGTTTTCTTTTTTGTTTCGATCATTACCAACTTTGTATTTACAACTTCTTTTTTTGGTTTACTTTGCCATGATGCAACTTTCTTTGTCTTTGGTTTCATTTCGACAAAAGATTTTGATTTAGTTACTACATCTTTTTCAGATTTTTTAGTTTCTACAAGCTTAAGTCCTACTTTAGACAAGTCGATTTTTTCTAACTTCTCCACTTTTACTTTGGTTTTAGCTTTAACTTCTTTTACAATTTCTGGTTTAGATTTAACTTCATTCTTTATGGATACTTCATTGATAGCAGGCTTATTTTTATTTACTGATTCATTTATTTGAGCATTATCTTGAGAGCTACGCACCACTTTGTTATGATGACTTTTTCCTGTATTTGAATTTCCTCTATTTTTATTTCTATTTCTATTACTATTATTACTGTTCCTGCTCCTGCTCCTGTTATTTGGTTTTTCTATATCTTTTCTTTCTTCAATTACTACTTCTTTTTCCTCTTCAACTACTTGATCATCTGATGTGCTAATCAAGTTTTTAATAAAACCAAAAATAGTTTTATTACTTTTAGATTTTGTACTTCGCTGAGATGGAACAATGGCTTTCACAACTGGCTCTAACCTTTCTTTTTGATCTTGCTCCTCGTCTTTGGCATTTTGCAGAGACTCAGAGGGTGGCTCAACAGCTTTATAGTTTGCCTTACTATTTTTCTGAGACGATCTTTCAAGATTGTATTTAGGAATTTCATAATGCCTGTTCGGTATTAAAACAATTTCATTATTTGTTTTAGCTTCTATAGCTGAGATATCTTTCCTTTTTTCGTTTAAAAGAAGTGTGGCTACCTCAATCGGAATTTGAACCGAAATGAGCTGACCTGTATCTTTATTAGCTTCTTCTTGAATCATCCTTAGTATGTATGATGATGTGGAGTTAACATCCCTCACCCTACCTGTTCCTTGGCATCTTGGACATACGCCATTTACTGCTTCACCTAAGCTTGGTTTTAATCTTTGTCTCGATAGCTCCAGTAGACCAAATCTTGATATTCTACTTGTTTGTATCCTTGCCTTATCAAGCTTTAGCGCATCTCTAATTCTGTTTTCAACTTCTTTTTGATTCTTTAAATTTTCCATGTCAATAAAATCAATGACTATTAGCCCGCCAATATCTCTCAATCGTAATTGTTTTGCCACTTCATCAGCAGCCTCTAGATTCGTACTTAAGGCAGTATTTTCTATACTTCTTCCTTTTGTGGAGCGGCTTGAATTAACGTCTACAGAAACGAGTGCTTCTGTGTGGTCAATAACAAGTTCGCCACCCGATGGAAGCCTTACTTCCCTTAAAAAAGCTGATTCAATTTGGTTTTCAATACCATATTTAGTAAATAAAGAAATTTCATTATCGTAAAATTTAACCCGATCAGCATAATTAGGCATTACGTGGCTAATAAATTGGTGCGCTTGATCAAAAATTTCTTTTTTATCAATAAGAATTTCTTCTATGTCTTCATGGAAATAATCACGAATAGCTCTAACGACTAAATTACTTTCTTGGTAAATAAGAAATGGGGCAGGTTGCGCGTCTGCAGCGCCTTCTATTGCATCATAAAGTTGTGTCAGGTAGTCTAAATCCCATTGAATTTCTTCTAATGAAGCACCAATACCAGCAGTTCTTCCTATTACACTCATACCTTTTTTAACTTTTACTTGGGAAAGTATTTCTTTAAATTCGAACCTTTCTTCACCTTCAACTCTTCTAGAAATCCCGCCACCGCCATTGTTATTGGGCATTAATACAATGTATCTTCCAGCAAGAGAAAGGTAGGAGGTTAGAGCGGCTCCTTTATTACCACGCTCTTCTTTGCTTACCTGAATAATAAGTTCTTGACCTTCAGTTATGACATCTTTAATTGAAATATCTTTTTTTCTAGTTTTCTTGGAGTAAAATTCAGGCGCTATTTCTTTGAATGGTAAAAAACCATGTCGATCTACACCGTAGTTAACAAATGCAGCTTCCAGGGAGGGC
>CAZPCL010000010.1:0-16896 GCA_964585105.1 uncultured Methylobacillus sp. | reverse complement strand
AAAAAGTAATGGAGGCAATATGAAATTAAACTTAATTTTATTTGTTGTTTTAATTATTTGTGCTTTAACAACTGTTAATTTTAACCACCTTAGCAGAGCAAATTTTGCAGCATTAGATGAGGAAAATAAAAAAACTTTAGAATTAAAAGACCAGCAAACTATGCTGAGAATAGAAGAGTCATCTGAATCAAGAATTGAAATTATAGAGAAAGCCGCAAAGCATAAATTAAATATGAGTATTCCCAGCTCAAAAGAAAAGAAAGTGATCATTAGATGATTAAAATTAAATCTAGAAAAGAATATTTTGAATTATCAAGAGCTAGGCGGCGAATAGTTCTAATATTTATACTTGGGTTATTTATTGCCTTGTTTACACAGGCTATTAAATTAGCAGCTTTTGAGAAAAATAAATTACAAAAAGAATCAAGACAAAGACAGCTTAGGGTAATAGATCTCATTCCTTATAGAGGAAAAATTTTAGATAGAAATGGTGCACTCTTGGCAGAGAGCACACCAGTTTATTCAATTATGGCAGATGCCACCATAGTGAATTTTAAGCATAAAGACTCTGTTATTCAAACTAAGCTTTACGATAAAAAAAAGAGGCTGGCTAACCTGCTAAAACTGAGTACTAAAGATTTAGATAAAAGAATTAAAAATAAAAAAAGAAGAAGCGTTCGCTTAAGAAAAAACATCACTCCCGATGTTAAAGCCAAAATTATGGGACTAAAAATAACAGGTGTTAGCTCAAATAAAATATACAAAAGATTTTATCCTGAAAATGGACCAGTAGCGCATGTTGTAGGTTTTACTGGAAGCAATGGTAAAGGGCAAGAAGGAATTGAATATTTAATGAATACACTACTTGCAGGAGAGAAGGGAAAGAAAATAAATCGAATAGCCAGGGATAAGAGAGTCGTAGGAGAATTTCAATCTATTAAGCTACCAAAAGATGGAGAAGATATAACACTGACAATTGATTTAAGATTGCAAAATGAAGCTTTTAATGCTTTAAAGAAAGCAGTGGAAAAACATGAAGCATTATCAGGATCAGCAGTTTTGTTAGACGCCAAAAGTGGTGAGGTACTTGCAATGACAAATTATCCTTCGTTTAACCCTAATGGATTCAATAAAGTAGGACCATTTATTAAAAACAGAGCTGTAACTGATGTATTTGAGCCAGGCTCAACAATGAAGCCAATTAGCCTTGCAGTAGCATTAGAAAAAAATATCGTTAAACCAAATACTTCAATTGATACAGGGAATGGCTCATATAAATATGAGGGCAAATATATATATGACACACATGCGCATGGCGTGATATCTGCCAAAGATGTGGTTAAGGTTTCATCTAATATCGGGTCAGCTAAAATTGGTCAAAAAATTAGCTCAATTAATCTAGCAGCTATGTACAAGAAATTTGGTTATGGCGTAAAAACTGGGATAAATTTTCCTGGAGAAGTAAGTGGATTTTTGAGAAAGTATACAAAATGGAAGCCAATAGACCATTCGCGAATGAGCTTTGGCTATGGAATGAATTCAACGCTCATTCAGACTGCTCAAGCGTATACAGTATTTGCTAACAAAGGAAACCTAAAGCCAATAAAGCTGATTAAAGGAAATGATTCTAAAATAAGTAAAAAAGTATTGTCGCCTAAAACAGCAGAAGTAATGCTATCCATCTTGGAATCTGTAACTGATGGCGAAGGTGGAACTGCTCACAAGGCAAAAGTTTATGGTTATCGTGTAGCAGGGAAAACAGGGACTACAAAAAAAGATGATAAAGTAAATGGGGGTTATCTTGAAGGTAAGTATATTGGAACTTTTGTAGGTCTAGGGCCTGTATCAAATCCAAGATTTGTAATGGCAATAATGATTGATGAACCTGGAGATATAAGTAAAAAAGGATATACCGGTGGGACGTTAGCAGGTCCAGTTTTTAGTAGAGTGATGGCAAAAGCATTTGAATGGTATAGCCTGGATGCCGATGGGCTAGAAATGGAAGAATTACAAAACGAAAATGAGGTCTATGCTGATAAGACAAAATCATGAGCAATTTACTTAAAAAGTTATTAACTGAGTTTAAATATCTAGAACAAAATAGTATGAATGTTAAAAAAGACTCAATTTTCTTAGCATATCCAGGCGAAAAAAATGATGGAAGAAATTATATTGAAGAGGCTATAAATAATGGAGCGGGAGCAGTAATATATGATCCTTTAGGTTTTGAATGGAACAACCAATGGGATGTACCAAAATTAGCAGTAAAAGACTTAAAAGACAATGTATCTAACATTGCAAGTGAGTTTTTCAATAACTCATCACAAAAAATAAATTTAATAGGTGTAACTGGAACTAATGGGAAAACATCCAGTGTCTATTGGATTACTCAATGTCTTAAAAGCCTAAAAAGAAAGGCTGCAATGATTAGTACAATTGGTTATGGGTTTATTGAAAAATTAGAACCGACAGCTAATACAACTCCTGATGCAATAAAAATCCAAAGTATAATAAATAAATTTGGTGTCGAACAGGCTCAGGATTTATGTATTGAAGTATCTTCTCATGGGATAAAACAAAACAGAGTTAAAAGTATTAATTTTGATGTAAAGTTATTTACAAACTTATCAAGAGACCATCTTGATTACCATAATTCTTTTGAAACCTATCGAAACATAAAAAAAGATTTTTTGTTGGGGGGTGGTGAGAGTAGGTTAGTTATAAATATAGACGACCAATTAGGAAAGGAAATATTTCAGGAGTCGAAATTAAATGAATCTCAAAAAATATCATTTGGTATGGGTAATACTTGCTTACTTCAGGCAAAGAATATTGTTATAGAGAGCCAAAGAACAAAGTTTGATTTAACTTATAAAGATAAAGTGATTGCGACAATAGCCTCAGTGACTGGAGAATATAACGTCTATAATATTTTAGGCGTGGTTGGGGTTTTAATTTCCTTGGGATATGAAATAGAAAATATTATTCCAATATTAAAAAATTTGAATCAAGTTCCTGGGAGAGCAGAGTTATTAGTGACTGATCTGAAGATTTGCCCCAGGGTTATTATAGATTTTGCTCATACCCCAGATGCCCTAAAAAATATCTTAGATTCATTCAAGCCATTAAAATATAAAAAGTTAAAGATAGTTTTTGGTTGCGGAGGTAATAGAGACAAGGGGAAAAGAAAAGAAATGGCGTTGGTCATTAATCAATATGCCGATTTTGTTATTGTAACCTCTGACAATCCAAGAGATGAGGAGCCAAAGAAAATAATTGACGATATTTGTAAAAATATCACAATTTCAAATATAGCTATAGAGGATAGAGAAGAAGCAATCAAAGAGGTTATAAAGAAATCTGATATTGATGATTTAATTTTAATTGCAGGCAAAGGACATGAAACATATCAAGAAACAAAAGGTGTAAGAAAAGACTTTTCAGATAAATTAATAGCAAAAAAATATATAACCAGATACTTTGGGGCAAAAAATTAATATCACATTAAAAAAAATTATAGAAATTACAGGAGGTTCTTTTGATGGTCAATCAGAATCTTTAGAAGTCAATATTACTTCCATTACCATCGACTCAAGAAATATAGAAGGATTTGATTTATATATTGCAATAGTAGGAAGTAAGCATGACGGAAATAAGTTTACAAAAGATGTACTAAAGAAGGGCATTAAATTTGCAATTGTTTCCAACCCTTTACTTCATTCAAAAAAAACTATTTTAGTTAAAAGTGGCAAAGAAGCATTAGCGAATATTGCCTCATACCTGAGAGATAAAATTAAACCAAAAGTAATTGGAATCACAGGTAGTAATGGAAAAACTTCTACGAAAGAAATACTTGTTTCTATTATGAGTAATTACTTAAGTGAAGATAAATTATTATTTACGGAAGGAAACTATAATAATGAAATAGGATTACCACTTACTCTTTTGAATTTAAATGACACTCATAGTCATCTGGTATTAGAGTTAGGTATGAATCATATTGGAGAAATTACCAAACTTACAAAGATAGCAAAACCTAATATTGCATTAATTACGAATATCGGTGAGGCTCATATCCAAAATTTTAACTCTATAGATAATATTGCAGAAGCTAAGAAAGAAATACTAAATAATTCTAATGAGCTTGAAGTTTCAATATTGCCTAAAGATGATGATTACTATCAGTTTTTATCGAAAGATAAAAAAAACTTAAAAGAAATAACGTTTGGTTTTACAAAAGAAGCAACTATTAGTTGTGAGGTGTTAGACGAGCATAAGATAAAAATTTTTACACCCAAAGAAAACTTTGATGTACACGTTAATTTGTTAGGCAAACATAACTTAAAAAATATTATTGCTGCGTCTGCATGCAGTTATGCACTGGGAGTGCCAGTAAATATAATGAAAAGAGGGATTGAAGCAGTCAAACCATATCCTGGTAGGCTTGAGAGTATAGTTAGCCTCAATGGCGCAACAGTAATAGATGACACTTACAATGCTAATCCAAGCTCAATGAAAGAAGCTATTGATGTATTAACGCATAAAAGTGGGCTAAAAATTCTTGTGATTGGAGACATGGCTGAACTCGGAAATGATACAAATAAGTACCATAAGGAATTAGGAGAGTATATTAAAGTATCCCAGATAGACTTTACTTTAGCTGTTGGAAGACATACAAAAATAACTATGAAACAATTAGGTGAAGATAAATTATGGTTCGCGACAAAAGAAGCTCTTTTAAGTAAACTTTTTAATATAATGAAGCCTAAATCGACTGTTTTAGTTAAAGGTTCTCGCTTCATGAGAATGGAAGAAATAGTTAATAAAATTATTTTATAAGGAATAGAAGATGTTATTGGAATTATTTAGATGGTTATCTTCAGATATCCCAGGGTTTAATGTATTTAACTACATTTCTCTTAGAGCTGTATTGTCAGTAATAACTTCCCTTTTAATTTCATTTTGTTTTGGTGGTTGGTTTATAAAAAAATTAGGTGAAAATAGTCTTGGCCAATACATAAGAACTGATGGGCCGGAGGGACACCTTATTAAATCTGGAACTCCGACAATGGGTGGGGGATTAATGTTAATTTCAATTATAGTTTCAACATTGCTATGGGCTGATCTAAACAATTCATATGTGTGGTTATTACTTATCGTCACTACCTCTTTTGGTTTAATAGGATTAATTGATGATATTAGTAAGATTCAAAAAAAAGGAGCGGATGGACTTTCAGCACTACAAAAATTCATACTTCAATCAATAGTTGGTATAGCAGTTGCAAGCTATTTATTTTATACAGCTGGAACACCTCAAGAAACAGAACTATTAATCCCATTTTTTAAAAACTTGAGCTTACCACTCGGAGCATTAACTTTTATTATTTTAAGTTATTTGGTTGTGGTAGGTAGCAGTAATGCAGTTAATCTAACAGATGGTCTTGATGGATTAGCTATCATGCCAGCTGTAATGGTTATAAGCGCATTAGGAATATTTGCGTATGTTGAAGGAAATATAATTTTTGCAAACTATCTTAGTATCCCATATATAGAAGGCGCAGGTGAGTTAACAATATTCTGTGCTGCTCTAGCTGGCGCTGGCTTAGGTTTTCTCTGGTTTAATGCATATCCTGCAGAAGTATTTATGGGTGACTTAGGTTCCTTATCAATAGGAGCAGCAATGGGAACGTTGGCAGTGATTGTGAGACAAGAAATTGTCTTAATGATAATGGCCGGAATTTTTGTGGTTGAAACATTTTCTGTCGTTATCCAAGTGGGTTATTTTAGATACACAAAGAATAAATATGGAAAAGGAAGGCGAATTTTTCTAATGGCACCTCTTCACCACCATTATGAAAAAAAAGGCTGGAAAGAAACTCAAGTTGTGGTGAGATTTTGGATTATAACAATGATGCTTGTTCTTATTGGTTTAGCTAGTTTAAAGATTCGTTAATGATTGATGATATCAATCACGTTTTAATTCTTGGGTGCGGTCAAACCGGTTTATCTATAGCAAGGTATTTTAAAAATTATAAAAAAATATCTTTTTATGATGAGAGTGAGTCAGCAGTAGATAACGCAAAAAATTTATTCGGGACAGAGAAAAATTTATATTTTTCTGGAGATTTAGAGGAAAAATTTTTTGATGGTGTTGATCTTGTTGGAATTAGTCCAGGAATTGATCCGAGACACCCATTAATAAAAATAGCAAAAAAAAAGGGTATAAAATTTCATAACGATATCTCACTTTTTTTTGAAGAAAATGATTTAAAAAAAACAAAAGTAATCGCTGTAACGGGTACAAATGGAAAGACTACTGTTTGCTCAATGATTGAACAAATTATTTTAGAATCTGGATTTAAAGTTAAAACAGTCGGAAATATTGGGGTTCCAATACTAGATATAGGCCATATAAATAATTTAAATGTATTAATTGTTGAATTATCCAGCTTTCAACTTGAAGTATTAGAAAATGCAAAAATTGATGTGGGAGTCATTCTAAATATTTCAGACGATCATATGGATAGATATAATTCATTTATTGATTACTTTCAAGCGAAAGCTAAATTATTTAATTTAGCAGAAGCTAAGATTGTTAATCGTGATGATGAAGGTTTATTTCCTTTAAAAGATAAAGCTACTCTATCTTTTGGTATTTCAAAGTCTAAAGCCGAACAAGATTATACTTTAACTAAAATTAATTCTGAATCATATATTAAAATTGGATGTCAGGCCTCTATTAATATAACTAGCTTAAAATTGATAGGAGAACATAATAAATTTAATCTGATGGCAGCAATTGCATGTATTAAATCCATTTTACCAAAATTTGATAGTTTTAATATTAATAATTTAAATGGTGTTGATCATCGACTTGAGCTGGTAAGAAATAAGAAAGGCATATTTTTTTATAATGATTCGAAAGCAACTAATGTAAATGCAACTATTACAGCTTTAAAAAGTTTTGATAAGGAAAATATATTTTTAATTGCTGGAGGAGAGAGTAAAAATCAAATATTAAAACCTTTAGAAAAGTATTTGAAAAAATTGGTTACTTCTCTTTATTTGATTGGTCAAGACGCAGATTTATTTGAAAAAAATTTTAACACTATAGACTCACTCATGATTAGCAAACATGACTCTATGAAAGATGCAGTTTTGGCCGCATATAAGGATGCACATGCTGGAGATATTATTTTGCTATCTCCAGCATGTGCAAGTTATGATATGTATAAAAACTATAAAGAGCGTGGTGACCAATACAAATCTGTGGTGGAGGAATTATAAGATATGAAGCTTTTTTCTTCTCAAAAAAATTATAATCTTCCTATTTATGATTACGGCTTAATATGGGCAGCTCTCCTGCTTATAGGTATCGGTTTGGTTATGGTGTATTCAGCATCTATTGATTTAGCAGCTACCAACCAGAAGTATAACTATGAGCATTATTATTTTTTAGTCAGGCAGTCAGCTTACTTAATAATTGCTTTTATTTGTGGGTATATTTCATTTTTAATTCCAGTTTATTTTTGGCAAAGATGGGCGCCTTATCTTTTTCTAATAGGTGTAATTCTTTTGATATTAGTTTTAATCCCTGGCATTGGTCTAAAAATTAATGGAAGTAGAAGGTGGCTTTCACTAGCAGTTGCTAATTTTCAACCAACGGAGATCGTTAAGCTTTTCACAGTAATGTATGCATCTGATTATGTTTTAAGGAAATCAAAGCAAATGAGAACAATTGTAAAAGGATTCTTTCCCATGCTCGGCGTAATGATAGTTACTGGATGGCTAGTTTTTGTAGAACCTGATCTTGGAGCGCTAATCGTTATTACATCAATTGCAATGGGAATACTTTTTCTTGGCGGCTTAACTTTGAGAGTTATTTTTAGTTTAGCAGTCTTAGCTCCGATTGGTGTGTGGGGGGCAATTTTAATTTCTCCATGGAGGCAAAAAAGAATTCAGGGGTTTTTAGAGCCATGGGCCCCAGAAAATGTATTTGATTCAGGCTTACAAACAACCCAGGCACAAATGGCATTTGGTAATGGTGAATTTTTTGGCGTGGGAGTTGGTAATAGTTCTGCAAAACTTGATTTTCTCCCTGAAGCACATACAGATTTTATCCTAGCTATTATTGGAGAAGAATTTGGTTTATTTGGCGTTACTATTGTTATAGGGTTATTCGCATTCTTAATAGTCAGAATGTTTGGTATTGCGAAGGAATCAATTCAAAATAATAAATATTTTGCAGCATTGATGGCGCAGGGAATTGCAATATGGTTTGCTATTCAGTGCACAATTAACATAGCCGTTAATTTAGGATTATTTCCTACTAAAGGCCTAACTCTTCCATTATTATCTTTTGGTGGTAGTAGTGTTTTAGTGAGTGTTATTGCGATCGCTATTGTACTAAGAATTGACCATGAAAATAAAAGAAATCTAAGAGGCCAACATTATAAATAAATTTAAGATTATGCTAGTAGCTGCTGGAACAGGAGGTCACATATATCCTGGCCTTGCAATTGCAGAGTATTTTATAGATCAATCTAATCCAGTTTCATGGGTTGGGACGCCTAAAGGTATGGAAAATGGCTTAGTAAATAAATATAAGATTCCTTTTTATTCGATAAATATCTCTGGAGTTAGGGGAAAGGGTATTTTACCCTGGCTTAAGCTACCATTTATTCTTTTCATATCAATAATTCAGTCTATAAAAGCATTAAGAGCTGAAAAACCAAATTTTGTAATCATAATGGGAGGTTACGTAGGTATACCAATGGCAATTGCATCTAAACTGCTCAGAATACATTTAATTATTCATGAGCAGAATGCGATACCAGGAATGGCAAACAAAGTAATCTCAAAGATTGCTAATCAAATATATTCTGGCTTTGAAAACAATTTAAAAAAATCAAAAGTAATAGGTAATCCCATAAGAAAAACAATATCAAATATTCAAAACCCTCAACAAAGGTTTAAACAAAAAACAGGACCTTTAAAAATATTAATTTTAGGAGGTAGCTTAGGAGCAAGTTCTTTTAATAGACTGTTACCACCAATATTGAGTAAATTAAATTTGCAAAATGAAATAGAGGTAATCCATCAGTCGGGAGAAAAACACTATGAAGAATTAGTCATAACATACAAAAACCTTTTGCAGCATAACCAAAAATCTTCATGGTTGTTAAGTATGGAAAAATTTATATATGATATTGAGGATAAATATAGATGGGCTGATATTGTTATTGCGAGATCAGGGGCGCTTACTATTTCAGAATTTATTGAGGCAGGAGTAGCTTCAATATTGATACCATTTCCATATGCTGTTGATAATCATCAATATTATAATGCAAAAATATTAGAAGTTAAGAAGGCGGCTTATATTGTTGATGAGAATGAGATTGATACTAAACTTGAAGAAATTCTTTCAAACATAAATAGAAAAAAATGTCTTTTAATGGCTTTAAATGCACAAAAAGATAAAATAAGTTCTAATGTAGCCCATAAAATATATACATATTGTAAAGAAAAAATTAATGAAAAATAAAATAAAAAATATTTATTTTGTAGGGATTGGTGGCTCCGGAATGAGCGGAATAGCAGAAGTTATGCATAATTTAAAGTTTAATATTCAAGGCTCGGACTTGAGTAAGTCAGAATCAATTAGACACTTAAAGAAAATAGGTATAAATATTTTTAGTAAGCATCAAGAAAAAAATATAAAAAATATAGACGTCTTGGTTGTTTCAGCAGCTATTTCAGCTAAGAATCCTGAGGTTAAGTCAGCAATTAATCAAAAAATACCGATAATTACAAGAGCAGAAATGTTAGCTGAACTAATGAGATTTAAAAAAGGTATTGCGGTTGCCGGAACTCATGGGAAAACTACTACCACAAGTTTGATTGCATCAATACTTACAGAAGGTAAGCTGGATCCAACATATGTGATTGGAGGTAGATTAAATTCAATGAACGCAAATGCTAAGCTTGGTGATAGTGATTTAATAATTGTTGAGGCAGATGAATCAGATGCATCATTCCTTCATTTAAATCCTGTCAGCGCAATAATTACTAATATTGATAATGATCATTTAGGAACATATCAAAATAATTTTGAGACTCTAAAGCAAACATACATTAACTTTGCACATCAAGTACCTTTTTATGGATCAATTTTCTTATGTGCAGATGACAAGCATGTTAAAAATATTATGCAAAATATATCAAGACCAATAGTTACCTATGGATTGAGAAACAAGGTTGATATAAAAGCTATAAATATAAGACATGAAGGTAATCAAGTACACTTTAGAGTAATTGATAGTAAGTACAACCAAAACGAATTTGATATAACAATTAACTTTCCTGGTGACCATTTTGTTAGAAATACTCTGGCAGCAATTGCAATTGCTCTGGAATATGGAGTGAAAACAAGTGATATACAAAAATCCCTATCTAATTTTAAAGGGGTAGCAAGAAGATATGAAATTTATAATAATATATCTATACAAGGCAAGACAATAAAAGTGATAGATGATTATGGCCATCATCCAACTGAAATTGAAGCAGTTCTGAAGGCTACAAAAAAAGCATTTAAAAACAAAAAAATTAATTTAGTTTTTCAGCCCCATAGATTTTCTAGGACTAGAGATTGTTATGATGAGTTTATTAGAGTTTTAAAAATTCCAGATATAATTTTTCTCTTTGATATTTATTCAGCTGGAGAGGCTGACACTAAAGATATTTCAACAAAGATTTTAATGAAGTCCATAAATCATCCTGCAATGTACCACTTACCCAATTTTAAGTATGCAAAAAATACTATAATTAATTTAATTGAAGATGATTCAATTTTAATAATAATGGGTGCTGGATCGATAGGAAATTATGTGCAACAAATTATTGAAAAATAGGGTATGAATAAAAATACTATTCACAATGATGTTGATTTAAAGAGCTTTAATAGCTGGAGGGTTGGTGGGAAGGCGGAGCAATTTTTAATTTGTGATGATAAAACTATCCTTTCATCGCTTATAAAAACAAAAAAATTAAAACTACCAATTACATTTGTTGGGCTTGGTTCTAACTTATTAGTCCGCGATGGAGGAGTTAAGGGAACCGTTATAGTTATGCATGGTGGCTTAAAAAAAATAAATTATGATGAAGATGATTTAATTTATACAGAAGCTGGAGTAAGCTGCTCTAAATTAGCTAAATTTTCGGCAGGGAAAGGCCTGGATAATTCAGCTTTTTTTTCCGGTATACCAGGGACAGTTGGTGGAGCATTAGCTATGAATGCAGGATGTTATGGTTCTGAGACATGGGATTATGTTCAAAAAGTACTAATGATTAATTTAGATGGCGACCAAGTTGAAAGAAATAAGTTAGATTTTAAGATTGATTATAGAGAGGTAAAAAATTCTAATAAAGATGAATTCTTTCTAGCAGCATGGTTTAAGTTCCCAAAAGGTAACAAAGAAGAGGCTGAAAAAAAAATACGAGAACTATTAGCCCATAGAAAAAATACTCAACCTTTAAATTGGCCAACTGCAGGATCTACGTTCCGAAATCCCCAGGATAATTTTGCTGCAAAATTGATAGAAGATTGTGATTTAAAAGGCTACAGGATTGGCGGAGCACAAGTGTCAGATAAGCATGCAAACTTTATAATTAACCTAGGTGATGCCAGTGCACAGGATATAGAGAATATAATAATTTATATTCAGCAGGTTGTTTTTAAGAAGAAAAGTATTCAACTAAAAAGGGAAATAAAAATTATTGGAGAAAGTATTGGGATCTAGTGATTTTGGAAAGGTTGCGGTATTGATGGGTGGAATATCTAATGAGAGAGAAATCTCTTTAGAAAGTGGTTCTGCTGTTCTAGAAGCACTTCGGAGAAAAAATATCATTGCTGAAGCGATTGATCCAAAAAATGACGACTTAATTCAATTAAAAAAATTTAGTAGAGCATTTATTTGTCTTCATGGAAAAGATGGTGAGGACGGTAAAATTCAGACTTTTCTTGAAGATTTAGATGTTCCTTACACGGGCAGCGGTGTTGATGCATCTAACCAAGGAATGGACAAATTTAAGAGTAAAACAATTTGGAAAGAGAAAGGTATTAATACTCCAGATTTTATTCAGATTGACAGTGCTGATGATTATGAAAAAGCAACTGATCTTTTAGGGCTCCCCTTCTTTATTAAACCAGCAAACTCAGGATCAAGTATCGGTATAGCAAAAGTAAGAAATAAAAAAGAATTCATTCAAGCATATGATAAAGCATATAAAATTGATAAAATAGTAATTGTGGAGTCTTTTATTTCTGGTCGAGAATATACCCTCCCAATAATTCATAATAGACTTTATCCCATTGTTGAGATCAGGACGAAAACAGACTTTTATGATTTCGAAGCTAAATACTTAAGGGATGATACTAAGTTTATATGTCCAGCTGATATAGCTTTAGGTGATTTAGATGAAATCAATGCATTATGTAAAAATGCATTTGAAGCAATTGATTGTAAAGGTTGGGGTAGAGTTGATTTTATGGTTGATAAGAATAAAGAAGTTTATATTATAGAAATAAACACTGTGCCTGGAATGACAAATCATAGCTTAGTGCCATTATCGGCAAAATATGCAGGAGTTGAGTTCGATGATTTAGTGATGATGATATTAGAGACTTCAAATGCTTAAAAGCCAAGGGTCACTAAAAAAAGCAACAGTTACTACATATATTTTAATAGTTATAATTTCAATATTTCTATTTTATCAATTGATGACAAGTGCAAAATTTCCTATAAATGAAATAGGCATTAAAGGCGAGTATGGAAATGTTAATAAGAGTCAGGTCGACTTAATTAAGAATAAATTTATAAGGAAAAATTTCTTTGGCTTGAGTCTTGAAGAAACACGAGTAGCCTTTAAAAAATTGCCTTGGGTAAGGGATGTAAGCATAAGAAGGGACTGGAATAAATCAGGATTAATAGTAGAAATTGAATCTCATAAACCAATTGCTAGATGGGGAAACCGTGGTCTTGTTAATACTTTTGGGGAGATTTTCCATGCAGCTTACGATGATAATTTACCTTTATTTTTAGGTCCCGATGAATTTGTTGAAGAAATGACAGTAAAATATCAACAAATAAATAAAATTCTTGAGAAAGAATTGATGCAAATCGGTACAATTTCACTATCAAATAGATTATCTTGGGAAATTTATACAAATAATGATATGCGTTTTTTTCTTGGCAAAGAAAATGATAGCAATATAGGTAAAAGATTGAATATTTTAATAGAAAATTATCAAGTTATTTTATCCAAATCAAAAAGTAGGATCGAGTATGTAGATTTGAGATATAAAGACGGATTTGCAGTGAAAAAATTAAACGAAAAAAAATATAAAACTAATAAAGAAAAAAAGACTACTCTATGAATAATGTCATGCCAGAACTATTAAAAAGTAAAAAAGATCAGAGCAATATGATTGCAGCCCTAGATATAGGAACATCAAAAGTTGTTGTGATTGTTGCAGAGCTCCAACCTGATGGAATTTTAAAAATTATTGGTAAAGGACAGCATATTTCAAAAGGATTAAAAAAAGGCGTTGTTATAAATATTGAGCATACAATGCAAGCAATTCAGAGAGCTGTTGAAGAAGCAGAATTAATGGCAGATTGTAAAATAACTGAGGTTTACACTGGCATTGCAGGAAGCCATATTAAAAGTCTAAACTCACATGGAATGGTGAAAATTAAAGATGAAGAAGTAACACAAATGGACATTGATCGAGTAAGAGAGACTGCTGAGGCAATAACTCTTCCAACTGATCAAGAAGTTTTGCATACTTTAGATCAAGAGTATATTGTTGATGACCAACAAGATATTAAAGAGCCATTAGAAATGAGCGGTATGAAGCTTAACGTGAAAGTCCATATTATTTCAGGGTCTATTGCCGCACGGATGAATATTATCAAATGTATTAAAAGATGTGGTTTGGATGTAACACATTTAGTCTTTCAACCTTTAGCATCTAGCGCCGCTGTGTTGACTGAAGATGAAAAAGAACTGGGCGTATGTTTAGTAGATATAGGAGGTGGCACTACTGATATTGCTGTGATTAAGAACGGAGCTTTTCAACATACAGCAGTAATACCAGTTGCTGGAGATCAAATAACAAACGATATTGCTAGTGCTTTTCGAACTACAACTCAATCTGCTGGAGACATCAAAGAAACATATGGATGCGCTATGACAAATTTAGCATCGACAAATGAAATTATTGAAATACCACTTGTAGATGGCCAAGCTCCAAAAAAAATTACAACACAGGCCTTAGCTCAAGTTATTGAGCCAAGAATTGAAGAGCTTTTTGAAAAGGTCCAAAATGAAATAAATAGAAGTCGAATGGGAAGTACTATTGCTTCAGGTATTGTAATCACTGGTGGCTCTTCAATGTTAAAAGGAATGGTTGAGTTAGGAGAGAAAATATTTGGTATGCCTGTTAGAATCGGAATACCTAGGGATATTGACGGACTTTTACAAGTTGTAGAAAACCCGAGGTATGCAACTGGAGTAGGTTTATTAATTATGGGTAAGAATGATCTGCAAAGTAATATGAGTAAAGCTGGATCAGGAAATTCTATTACCCATATTCTTAAAAGAGCAAAAGAATGGTTTGCAGGAAATTTTTAATTCGATACAGGATAATTTATGTTTGAAGTCGTTGAAGGAAAAAAACAAAAAGCCATTATTAAAGTAATGGGAGTAGGAGGCTGCGGCGGAAATGCTGTCGATTATATGATTGAGAAGAATGTGATGGGTGTTGAATTTATTTGTGCAAATACTGATCTGCAATCATTAAAGAAAAGTCAAGCAAATACTATTGTTCAGATTGGTGAAATATTAACGCAGGGTTTAGGTGCTGGGGCCAGGCCAGACAAAGGTAAGCAGGCTGCATTAGATGATAAAGATAAAATAATTGAGGCCCTCGAAGGTGCAGATATGCTTTTTATTGCAGCTGGAATGGGCGGTGGAACAGGAACGGGTGCAACACCGGTTATCGCTCAAATTGCCAAAGAATTAGGAATATTAACCGTTGCTGTTGTTACAAAGCCCTTTAATTTTGAAGGAAGAAGAGTTCAGGTTGCCGAAGAGGGCATTGATGAGCTCGTAAACTATGTAGATTCACTTATAACAATACCAAATGAGAAGCTCATGGGAGTTCTAGGAGCAGATGTTACTTTCGTAGATGCATTTGGAGCTGCAAATGATGTTTTGTACAGTGCCGTGTCAGGAATTGTCGAGATTATAAATAATCCAGGATTGATTAATGTAGATTTTGCGGATGTTAAAACTGTTATGAGTGAAATGGGTATGGCAATGATTGGCTCAGGAACTGCAGAAGGTTCAGATAGGGCAGCTATTGCTACAAAGCAAGTAGTTGCATGCCCATTATTAGAAGATGTTAACCTAAATAATGCTAAAGGAATGCTGGTTAATATTTCTGCAAGCAGTGATTTTAAAATGAAAGAGTACCACGAGGTAATGAGTATAATTAATAAATATGCGGCAGATAATGCACATGTAATAGTTGGTAATGTAATAGATGACTCAATGGGTAACAACATCAGAGTTACTATGGTTGCTACTGGACTTGCATACCTTAAGGATGAAGATAAATTAAACTTAAGTAATGATCAAAATAAAAATAATGATGAAATTATGACTGAGTTTATTTATAAGCCAGATGCCGAGGTGGAAGAGTTTAATAATGAGACTCAAGAACCAATAGAAAATAAGAAAGTAGACAATCCAAGTGTGTTTGAACCTAATACGTCTGATGGTATTGGCTTAGAAGGCATGGCGGTTTCAGATGAAGAAGAATATGATATACCAACTTATATGAGAAGAAAAAATAAGTGATTTATCAAAAATCAATAGAGAACGAAGTAAGTGCTGAAGGTGTCGGCCTTCATACAGGTCAAAAAGTTCGTGTTGTTTTAAAGCCAGCTAAAGAAAATACAGGAATAATTTTTAAAAGAACCGATATTAAGGTTCCTATGGAAATAAAAGTTGACCCTCAGGCAGTAATAGAAACTAGATTATCATCTACAATTGGTAAAGATGGATATAAGATTTCGACAGTTGAACATCTAATGTCCGCTTTATCTGCACTGGGTGTGGATAATATTTTAATTGAAGTCGGCGGATCTGAAATACCCATTATGGATGGGAGCTCTATACCATTCGTTTATCTGATAAATTCAGCAATACTTCTTGAGCAATCAACGTTAAAAAAGTTTGCTGTAATTAAAGATGTGATTGAGGTTAAAGATGGTGAAAAATTTGCTAAGTTTGAACCATACAGTGGGTTTCTTGTAGACTTTACAATAGATTTTCCTCACCCTGCATTTAAGCAGGAAAATAGCCATGTTGAAATAGATTTTTTTAAAGATTCATATGTAGACGATATTAGTAGGGCAAGGACATTTGGATTTATGCAGGAAGTAGAATATCTAAGATCGAATGGTTTAGCTCGCGGAGGGTCACTAGATAACGCTATTGTTTTAGATGATTATAAAATTCTAAATGATGAAGGCTTAAGGTACATAGATGAATTTGTTAGGCATAAAGTTTTAGATGCAATCGGAGATTTATACATGATAGGTATGCCTATTATTGGTAAATTCACTGCATACAAATCAGGACATGAGCTTAATAATAAATTGCTAAGACTTATGTTGGAAGAAAAGAGTAAATGGGCGATCGAACATTTAGATCTTGAAAATGAAGAAACTGCTTCATTAGCTACTGATTATATTAAAGATAAGAATGGATTTAGGAACAAGGATTTAGAAGCAGTACAATGAATGTTGTCCTTAAATTAATTGGCTT
>CAZPCL010000009.1:0-16962 GCA_964585105.1 uncultured Methylobacillus sp. | reverse complement strand
TTCTTATTGCAAGAGAAAATTTTGGGCGTGGTTCAAGCAGAGAGCATGCTCCATGGGCACTCCTAGATTTTGGAATTAGAGTTGTAATAGCGACAAGCTTTGCTGATATATTTTATGGAAATTGTTTTAAAAATGGCATCCTTCCAATTACACTAGATAAAAATATTATGAACCAAGTTTTTACTAAAGTAGAGAATGAAGTTGGATATAAGATAACTGTCAATCTAGAAAAGCAAAAAATTTATGATGATTCTGAAATAGCAGATTTTGAAATAGATAGTTTTAAGAAATCATGCTTAATGGATGGATTGGATGATATCGGATTAACGCTCAAAAATGAAATTGCTATTAAAAATTTTGAAAAAAAATACGAGGAAAATTTTCCTTGGTTAAAAGGTAGGTGAGAGATAATGAAAATTGCAGTTTTACCTGGGGATGGCATAGGCCCAGAAATCATTAAGCAAGCTGTAAAAGTTTTAAAGGCTATAAATTTAGAAAATTGTGTGGAGTATGCTCCTATTGGAGGTGCAGGTTTCGAGGAATTTAATGATCCCCTCCCAAAATCTACACTTGACTTAGCTATTGATGCAGATGCAGTTTTGCTTGGAGCAGTAGGCCATTGGAAATATGACAAATTACCAAGAGATATGAGGCCCGAAAGAGGCTTACTTAGAATTCGACAATCTTTAAATTTATTTGCAAACTTAAGACCCGCTATTATGTTTTCTGAATTAATTCACGCCTCAAGTTTAAAAGCTGAGTTTGTTTCTGGTTTGGATATAATGATTATAAGAGAGTTGACAGGTGATATTTATTTTGGAGAGCCAAGAGGTATCAGCACAAACAAGCAGAATGAGCGTGAAGGTGTAAATACCATGCGATATTCTGAATCTGAGATCATTAGAATTGCACATGTTGCCTTTAAGACTGCATCAAAAAGGTCAAAAAAATTGTGCTCTGTAGATAAAGCAAATGTATTAGAGGTAACTGAGCTTTGGAGAGAGGTAATTATTCAGGTGGGTAATGAGTACCCAGACGTTGAGTTATCTCATATGTATGTTGACAATGCAGCAATGCAATTAGTTAAAAATCCAAAACAGTTTGATGTTATTGTTACCGGTAATATTTTTGGAGATATATTATCTGATCAGGCCTCGATGTTAACTGGATCAATCGGCATGCTTCCATCCGCGTCATTGGATGCAAAAAATAAAGGTATGTATGAGCCAAGTCATGGTTCTGCACCAGACATAGCTGGTCAGGACAAAGCTAATCCATTAGCAACTATTTTATCATTAGCTATGATGTTTAAATATACATTTGATGATCAAAATAAATTTGATTTAATAGAAAATGCAGTGAAAAAAACTCTAAATGATGGTTTTAGAACTGAAGATATATTTTCCAAAGGTACCAATCTTGTTGGATGCGAAGAGATGGGTAATAAAGTTATTGAAAGGTTAGATATTTAATATGAAAAAAGTTGGATTTATTGGATGGCGAGGTATGGTTGGCTCAGTTTTGATTAAACGCATGATCGAGGAATCAGATTTTGGTGAATTTGACTCCTATTTTTTTTCTACATCTCAAGCAGGACAACAAAATCCTGAATGGAATATTAGCTACAAAAATAAAACATTAATTGATGCTTTTGATGTTCAGGAATTGTCAAAAATGGATATTATAATGACCTGCCAAGGCGGAGATTATACAAATAAAGTCTTTTCAAAATTGAGAGATACGCAATGGGATGGTCATTGGATTGATGCCGCATCTACTCTCAGAATGAATAAAGATTCATTGATTGTATTAGATCCTATTAATCAAAAATCTATTGATAAGGCATACGACTCTGGCAATAAGAACTGGGTGGGTGGGAATTGTACAGTTTCATTAATGCTTTTAGCAATAAATGGGTTGTTACAAAAAAATTTAATAGACTGGGTGTCATCAATGACCTATCAGGCTGCGAGTGGATCTGGTGCAAATAGCATGAGAGAGTTACTCTCTCAAATGGGTCAAATTCACTCCTCAGTATCTGATGACCTTAAACAACCCAATTCAAATATTCTAGATGTTGATAGTAAAGCGCTTGAAACAATGAACTCAGAAAAATTTCAAAAGAGTAATTTTAAGGTGCCCCTTGCTGGAAATTTAATTCCATGGATTGACGAAGACCTAAAAAATGGAATGAGTCGTGAAGAGTGGAAAGGGCAATCTGAAACTAATAAAATTTTAGGGACAGATTTTAGCCCAATTAAGGTTGATGGTTTATGCGTGCGGATTGGAACAATGCGATCACATTGTCAAGCACTAACAATAAAACTTAATAAGAATATCCCAATTGAAGAAATAAATGACTTAATTGAGAGTGGAAATGAGTGGGTAAAGTTTGTTCCAAATGAAAAAGAACAATCAGTAAATTTATTAAGCCCAGCTGAAGTTTCAGGTAAACTAGATATAGCCGTAGGGAGGGTTAGAAAGTTAGATATAGATGAAAATTGTATATCTATTTTTACAGTTGGTGATCAGCTATTATGGGGAGCCGCAGAACCAATCAGGCGAATGTTGAAAATCATTGTCAAAAAGGGAATAGTAAGGTGATTAAATTTAAATTATTTATAGTATTTGCTTTTATAACCCTTTCTTCTAGCAATCTATTGGCACTGACATTGAACAAAATGCAAGTGAGCTCAAAACAAAATGAGCCACTAAATGCTATTATTGATGTTATTTTTTCTAAAGGTGATAAAGCCTCAAATTTAAAACCAGCTATTGCTTCAAAAGAAAATTATGAAGCAAATGCACTATCAAGATTACCAATTCATTCTGATATTAAGATTCGAATAGAAGCAGATAATAATGGTGCTAAGTTGTACTTAACTAGTAAGGAAATAGTTCAAGACCCATTCCTAGATTTATTAATTCAAATTGACTCTGAAAAAGGAAGGGTTTACAAAGAGTACACTGTCCTGTTGGAACCACCAGCTCCAAAAATAGTTGCAAAAGAAGTTGAGGAAGTAAAAGAAGTTAAGGAAGTTAATGAAGTTGAGGAAGTAAAAGAAGTTAAGGAAGTAAAAGAAGTTAAGGAAGTTAAAGAAGTAAAAGAAGTTAAGGAAGTAAAAGAAGTTAAAGAAGTAAAAGAAGTTAAAGAAGTAAAAGAAGTTAAAACAAAAATAGTTAAATCTTCAAATCGCAAAACTCTTTATCAGATTGCGAGAGAAAATAAACCATCCGGAGTAACAACTGAGCAAATGGTATTAGCTATTTATGATAATAATCCAAAAGCTTTTTCTGAAGATAATGTTAACACCTTAATTAGTAATAAGAATATAAAAATACCATCTATCAGTTATTTTGAGGACCATACACATTTAGAAGCTCGAAAAATACTTCGTGAACACAACAATGAATGGAAAAATAGATCAAAAAAAATAAAGAAAGATGCTAAGCCGAAAAAAATTAAAAAATTAAAAGTTATTGATAACAATGACTCTAGAAAAATTAAACAATTAGAAAAAGAGCTGGTTGAAGCTAAGCTGAAGCTAGATGAAATATTAAAATTAAATATTGAATCTAAAAATAATCTCAATGCACTCGAAGACAAAGCTAAAAATGACATAGCAAAAGCTCCAGGAGAAAAGAAAATTTTAAATAAGGAAGCTAGTCAGAATAAGGAAGAAGTAACTGAGAAGAATTTTACGAAAAATGAAATAGAAGAAAAAGATGAAGGTGTTTTTGTATCATCGATATCTGATATTGAAGAAGCCGAAATTGAGGAAATTAAAATTGAAGGAAAAAATAAGAATGGCCTAGAGACGATTCATTATTTATTGTTAGTATTATTTTTTACCCTATTATTTGGTTTGTTTGTAATAATTTCAAGAAGGAGGGCAAACGAAAGAAACCAACAATTAAGGAGTTTTGCTGATGAAGTTGGGAGTAAAAAAGAAAATCAACCTACTGACGATAATAATCAACCTTCGACTACTAGGTTTCAAGAACCGGAATTAAATCAAGAATTTTCGGAAGACACTATCTCTCAGCAGCAGAGTAATCCAAGTGGTAAAAAAAATTACTTACCAATAGCTGATGATGAAGATGAAAAAAAATTATAAATTTTAAATGCAACATTCATTACTTTTTTTCTTTGGGTTAGGGCTCTTACTTTTTCTGTCTAGTACTAATATAGTGGTAAATTTACTACTATTTATGTTTTTTTTTACTGCTTCAATTATTTTTAATTTACCGTTTTTATCGGTAATTAGGAAAATAAAATACTTTATTATTACATTGCTGATTATTTATACTTTGTCTACTCCAGGTGAAATAATAGTTTACTATTCGATACTATCAGTTACAAAAGAAGGTTTAATTTTAGGTATTAATAATTCATTGAGAATTATTAATACTTTCTTGACAGTTATGTTCTTAATGAAATTTATTCCTAAGAAATTTTTTATTAATTTTATTATTAAAATTTTCTATCCATTAAAGTTTTTTAGTTTAAATATGGATAATTTCACTTCACGTATTTATTTAACTTTTGACTATTTAGAATTCTACAAAAACTTTTCATTTAAATTTTCTGATTTAACTAAAGTAATTAATAGTGAAATTAATACTAAATCACCCATCATTAAAATTAAAGTTTTACCAAGAGTTACACCTTCTTTAAAAGATTATTGTTGGGTTATTAGTTTTTTTTCTATATTTATTTTTATACAGGTTTTCTAAGCATATGCGATTTGCATCATCAGTTGAATATGAAGGATCAAATTTCTTTGGCTGGCAAAGGCAATCAACTGTAAATAGTATCCAAGAAGAAATTGAAAATTCATTAGGGAAACTTCTGCAGTCAAATATTAAGATTCAAGGATCAGGCAGAACTGATGCAAGCGTTCATGCTTTAGGTCAGGTATTTCATTTTGATACAGATATTAACAGACCCACGCATTCGCTCGTTAAAGGCTTAAACTCTTTTCTTCCTGAGACAATAAGAATTAAATGGGTTAAAAAAGTCTCACACGATTTTCATGCAAGGTTCTCTGCCATCTCTAGAGAGTATCAATATTTATTATATAGTTCGCCAATTAATTCTTCAATTCTATTAAAGCATTGTGGCTGGACCTTTTATGACTTAGATTTTGAATTAATTGACGTTGCTTCTAAAAAGTTTCTGGGGACGCATGACTTTAGTGCTTTCCGTTCTTCAGAATGCCAGGCAAAATCTGCAATAAGGTCTGTTGAAAATATAACAGTTGATCGATTCAATAATTTTTATTTATTTACTATTAAAGCCGATGGTTTTTTACATCATCAAATCCGGAATATGATCTCAACAATTATTGCTGTAGGAAGAGCTAAAATAAATCCTGATTATATCGAAACTTTATTTTTAAAAAAGAATCGAAGTCTTACACCAGCAACTTTTTCACCAAATGGTTTGTATCTGACAAATATAAAGTATGATAAAGTTTGGGGTCTTCCCGATAGTTTGAATACACTTAATATCTTTAAGATGGTTACTTAGTTAAATTGAAAACAAAAATTAAAATTTGTGGTATCACGAACATTAAAAATGCACTCGAAGCTGTTGAACTCGGTGTGGATGCTCTTGGTTTTGTTTTCTTTAAAGCGAGTCCTCGATATATTCAACCAAAGAAAGCTCGAAAAATAATTGATTCATTACCATCATTTGTTTTAAGAGTTGGTTTATTTGTTAATGCGACAAAAGATGAGGTGCTTTCTGCAATTAGTGACTCAAGGGTTAATGTTCTTCAATTTCATGGTGATGAAGATGAAAAATTTTGTAATCAATTTAATTTGCCATATATTAAGGCTATTTCGGTCAAGGATGACCTTAATTTGTTAGAATATTGCAAATTGTTTTCTTCGAGCTCTTCAATCTTGATTGATACTTACTCGAAATACTTGCGAGGGGGTACAGGTGAAACATTTAATTGGGACTTAATACCTGAATCATTGCCATTGCCAATAATCATTGCTGGTGGCTTAGACGAGAAAAATGTTTTTTTATTGATTAACAAAATTAATCCTTATGGTGTTGATGTTAGCGGGGGAGTTGAATTGGAAAAAGGAATAAAAGATTACACTATGATGAAAAACTTTGTTTTAGGAGTAAATAATGCAACCGTATGACTTACCTGATGATTTTGGTCACTTTGGCCAATTTGGTGGAACTTTTGTTGCCGAAACCTTAGTTGAGGCTTTAGATGAACTGAGAGATATGTACGCTAAGTACAAGGATGATCCTGATTTTCTTGCAGAATTTCATCATGATTTAAAGCACTTTGTTGGTAGACCCAGCCCAATTTATTTTGCAGAAAGATTAACTAAAAAAATTGGTGGAGCAAAAATTTATTTAAAAAGAGAAGATTTAAACCATACTGGTGCCCACAAAGTAAACAATACTGTTGGCCAGGCTTTATTGGCAAAGAGAATGGGTAAGCCGAGAGTCATCGCTGAAACCGGTGCTGGCCAACACGGAGTAGCTACTGCAACCATTGCCGCAAGATTAGGTTTGGAATGCGTTGTTTATATGGGCTCTGAGGATGTTAAAAGACAATCGCCAAATGTTTACAGAATGAAATTGTTAGGTGCAACAGTTATACCAGTTGAGAGTGGATCCAAAACCTTAAAAGATGCATTAAATGAAGCTTTAAGAGATTGGGTTACAAATGTAAGTAATACATTTTATATCATAGGGACTGTTGCAGGACCACACCCTTACCCAATGATGGTTCGAGATTTTAACTCTGTTGTGGGTAAAGAATGTAAAACTCAAATGCCTGATCTAGTTAATAAGCAACCAGATGCTATAGTAGCTTGCGTTGGAGGTGGATCAAATGCAATGGGAATTTTTTATCCTTATGTAGACGATAAAGATGTTAAATTGATTGGGGTAGAAGCTGCGGGTGATGGAATTGAAACAGGTAGACATGCGGCTCCTTTAACATCAAATAGTAAAATTGGAGTTTTACATGGAAATAGAACGTATTTAATGCAAAATGATGAGGGACAAATAATTGAGACTCACTCAGTATCCGCTGGATTAGATTATCCGGGAGTTGGTCCTGAGCATTCCTGGCTAAAAGATTCTGGTAGGGCAAGTTATGTAGCCATTACAGATGAAGAGGCTTTAGCTGCTTTTCATAATTTATGTCTAGTAGAGGGTATTATTCCTGCACTTGAAACGAGTCATGCTCTTGCTCACGCAGAAAAAATAGCCGCAGAAATGTCTCCAGACAAGATCATCTTAGTAAATTTATCTGGAAGAGGGGATAAAGATATCAATACTGTTGCGAATATATCAGGAATCACTATATAAACACTATGTCTAGAATACAATCCACTTTTGAATCTTTAAAAAATAAAAATAAAAAGGCACTAATTCCCTTTTTCACTGCTGGAGATCCCCACCCTGATAGAACTATTGAAATAATGCATACTCTTGTTGAGTCAGGGGCTGATATGATTGAGCTTGGAATCCCATTCTCTGACCCTATGGCTGATGGTCCAATTATTCAAAGAGCAAGTGAAAGGGCGCTAAAAAATAAAGTAGGAATTACTGCAACAATGAAATTGGCAACAGAGTTTAGAAAAAAAGATAAAATCACACCTTTAATTTTAATGGGTTATGCAAATCCAATCGAAGCTATCGGTATAGAGTATTTTATATCCTTAGCTGAAGATGCTGGAATAGATGGTGTAATTACAGTTGATTATCCCCCAGAAGAATCAAAGCAGTTTGTTGAAAAATTAAAAGAAAAAAATATCGATAGTATTTTTCTTTTGTCACCAACAACCGATGATAAGCGAATTAAATTAATAATTGAACAGGCTACAGGCTTCCTTTATTATGTATCCCTAAAGGGCGTAACTGGATCAGCTAATATTAATATTGATCAAGTTACACAGAAAGTTCAAAATATTAAAGAGTTTACAAGCTTACCAATTGCTGTTGGTTTTGGTGTGAGGGATGCTAAAACAGCAAAAAATGTTTCATTAATATCAGATGCAGTAGTTATTGGAAGTAGAATAGTTCAAGAAATTGAAACTTCTAAGGGTGAAGATTTAATAAGCAATATAAAAAAATTAATGCTTGAAATGAAGAATGCTATTAATAAAGATGGGGCTAATAAAGAATGAGTTGGTTGAGAAATATTATCCCTCCAAAAATAAAAAAGATTGTAGGGCGAGTTAAAAAAAGTATACCTGAAGGTTTATGGCATAAGTGTACAACATGCCAGTCAGTTTTATACAAGACAGATCTAGAAAAAAATATGGAGGTTTGTTCTAATTGCAACTTTCATAATAGAATCTCTGCAAGGCATAGAATAAAAGTACTCTTAGATACTCCAAATCAAATTGAACATGGGCAGAAAATAAAGCCAACAGACCCTTTAAAATTCAATGATACAAAGTCCTACAAAGAAAGACTCAGTTCAACTCAAGACAAAATCGAAGAAAATGATGCTTTAATAATAGTTGAGGGAAAAATTGAATCTATTCCAGTTGTTATTGCAGTTTTTGAATTCGCTTTTATGGGTGGGTCAATGGGTTCAGTAGTTGGGGAAAAATTTGTAATAGCAGTTAACACTGCAATTAAAAATAAGTGCTCATTCATATGTGTATCATCAAGTGGAGGAGCTAGAATGCAAGAGGGACTATTATCTCTTATGCAGATGGCTAAAACTAGTGCGGTGCTCACAAAACTCAGTGCAGCTAAGTTACCATTTATTTCAATTCTTACAGATCCTACAATGGGTGGTGTTTCAGCAAGTTTTGCGATGTTAGGAGACATAATTATTGCTGAACCAAAAGCTTTGATTGGATTTGCAGGCCCAAGGGTCATTGAGTCAACAGTAAGAGAAAAACTACCCGAGGGATTTCAAAGAGCAGAGTTTTTATTAGATCATGGCGCTATTGATATGATTATTGATAGAAGGCAGATGAGAAAATCTCTTGCTGAACTTATAACCCATCTAAGATTTAGTTGAGTAAGCTTGATGAGTATATAAGCAAATTTTATACTGACACTAGCCGCCAGCAAATTAATATGGGGCTTGATCGTGTTCGTGTTGTAAAGAAATTAGCCAGTATTAATCCAGATTTTTTTATCATTACTGTAGGCGGAACTAACGGCAAAGGTTCAGTCTGCTCATTTCTAGAAACAATTTACTCTAAAGCAGGTTATTCTGTTGGATGCTATACCTCTCCTCATCTTTATAAATTCAATGAAAGAATAAAAATTAATTTAGAGCAAGTTGACGATAAAACTATTCTTGAATCATTAGCTTTTATTCAAGAAAAAAAACAATCAACAGACCTTACTTATTTTGAGATAACAACGTTAGCTGCAATGAATATTTTTATAAAAAAAAATATCGATATAGCCATATTAGAAGTTGGTTTGGGTGGCAGGCTTGACGCAGTAAATATTTTTGACCCAGAAATATCAATTATTACTTCCATAGGTATTGATCATCAAGATTTTCTAGGTGAGAGTATTGAAGAAATTGCATATGAAAAATCTGGAATATCTAGGAAAAATAAGTACACAGTCTTAAATTTTTCGAATATACCTAAGCCAATGATTGATAATTTATACAATAAAGAAGTATCCTTATCAATAATAAATAGTAACTACTCATTTAGTGTCGATTCAAAAGGATACAATTTTGTCAGCCAAGATAAGATTATAAGCCGACTTCCTATGCCTTTTTTAAAAGGTGAGAAGCAACTTACTAACCTTGCAGGTGCTCTGCAAGTTATCAAACTACTAGAGAATAAAGTACCGGTTAAGTTGAGCTCAATAAGGGATGGAATTGGGGAGGCTAGAATTAAAGGAAGAATAGATATTTTGTCTGAACAGCCTTTTGTAGTTGCTGATGTTGCTCATAATAGTGATGCTGCAATTAATTTATATAATTTTATTACTCAGTCAAAACGAAGTGGAAAGCTTTATGCTGTTTTTTCGATTCTTGAGAATAAAAATATTATGGAAGTATTGCGCCCGTTTATTGGGATAGTCAATGAGTGGTTTATAAGCGAAATAGATGACCCAAGAGCTCAAAAAATAGAGATTATTGCAGCTTCTATTAAAAAACATAAAAAGCAATCAAGTGTAACGCAGTTTAAAAATATTAGTCAAGCTTATAATGAAGCATTCAAGAAATGCAATCTTAATGATAATATAATAATCTATGGTTCTTTTCACACGGTTACCGAAACTACGAATGGAGTTAAAGCATAATGGTTGATTTAAAGGAATCATTTCATGAAAGTATAATAATTAAAAGAGCCCAAAGAAGACTCATCGGCGCAATTACCATATTAATTATTTTATTTACACTTTCATTGTTTTTTGTAAAAGATTCAGATTATAAAAATACCGGTAATGAAATAAAGGTTTCTTTCCTAGAAATGGGACCAGCAAGTTTTAATGATAAAAATTTTTTGGAGCAGCAGGAATCTTTTAAAAAAAATTCTCAAAAATTAGAAAGAAAAGCAATGAGTGTTAAAGTGCCTGTTAAAGAGAATTTAAAATTTTTTACCGTGCAAATTGGTATATTTAGTGATGAAGAAAAGACGAAAAAACTTAGTAATCAGATAAAAAAAATAGGCGTTGAAACTCGAATAAAAAAAATAAAGCTTTCTGGCCAAGAAAAAATAAAGCTTACAACTCAATTTTTTAAAAGTGAAAGGGAAGCTCAGGGAGCTTTAAGAAAGTTAAAGAATGCTAATTTTCCTGGTTTAATTAAGCGTAATTAGTTGTATGAGTTATTTAGATTATTTTTTTATTTTTATTGTCCTTCTTTCTTTGATCGTTGGTTGTTATAGGGGTTTTACACGAGAGCTTCTCTCGTTAATAGGATGGATATTTGCATTCTACTTTGCTCATAATTTCAGCGGTGATTTTTTAATACATGTCCCATTTGAATTTAGTGAACAAATAAATTTTATAATTATTTACGTATCCATTTTTATTATGATTTTATTATTATCTTCATTCCTAGCTTTTTTAATCAATAAAATTATAAAAACAATTGGATTAGGCCCATTAAATATAATTATGGGATGTATTTTTGGTTTTATGAGAGGCATTCTAATAAGCTTTGTAATAATCTTTCTTGTTGAAAAAACATCATTTATAAATGATGTAAGTTTAGATGAGTCAAAAACAATCCCTATTGTAAAATTATTAATAAAAAAAACCCTATCTTATTTACCCTATCAATGGAGTAACAAGGTAAAATACGACCCTATATTTACCTGATTTACAGGAGAGCAGTCATGTGTGGAATAATTGGTATTGTTGCTAATAAACCTGTAAATCAAATGCTCTACGACGGTTTATTAGTTTTACAGCATAGAGGTCAGGATGCAGCAGGCATTGCCACTTGTAATGCAGGACGCATAAAAATGCATAAAAACAATGGTCTTGTAAAAGATGTTTTTCATACGAGACATATGCGTAATTTAACAGGAAATATTGGCATAGGTCATGTTCGCTACCCAACCGCTGGATCTTCTTCTGCGGCCGAAGCTCAACCATTTTATGTAAATTCCCCTTACGGTATCGTATTAGCACATAACGGTAATCTGACCAATTCTGATCGACTAAAAGATGATATGTTTAAAGGAGACCTTAGGCACATAAATACTAATTCTGATTCGGAAGTTTTATTAAATGTTTTAGCGGACTCAATTGGGAAAGCAAATCAGGAAAATGTTTTAACAGCTGACATAGTTTTTGATGCAGTTGCTTCTGTTTATGATAGATGTGAAGGTGCATTTTCTGTTGTTTCTATGGTTAATAATTTTGGATTACTGGCTTTTAGAGACCCTAATGGAATTAGACCCTTAGTGATTGGTATAAATGAAACAACAGACGGCCCTGAGTATATTGTAGCGTCTGAAAGTGTAGCTCTTGACGTTCTAGGCTTTAAGCTTTTGAGGGATGTTGAGCCAGGAGAGGCTATATTTATTGATATGGACGGTAATTTTTACTCAAAACAATGTACACCAAAGATCCAGCAATCACCCTGTATATTTGAGTATGTATATTTAGCTAGACCAGACTCGATGATTGATGGTGTTTCTGTTTATCAGACCAGGCTCAATATGGGAAAATCACTTGCTAAAAAAATAAAAAAAGAGTGGGCAGGTTTGAAAATTGATGTTGTTATACCAATTCCAGATACAAGTCGACCAAGCGCTCTTGAGGTATCGCTTAAGCTAAAAGCAGATTTTCGTGAGGGTTTTATTAAGAATAGATATATTGGAAGAACATTCATTATGCCGGGTCAAGCGTTAAGAAAGAAATCTGTTCGACAAAAATTAAATCCAATTAAAGTAGAATTTGAAGGGAAAAATGTATTATTAATTGACGACTCTATTGTAAGGGGAACAACAGCAAGGGAGATTGTTCAAATGGCAAGAGACGCTGGAGCAAAAAACGTATATTTGGCCTCAGCAGCTCCTCCGGTAAGACATCCAAATGTATACGGTATCGATATGCCTTCAAGGCATGAGTTGTTAGCCTTCAATAAAGTTGACGAAGATATATGTAAAGAAATTGGTGCTGATGCTCTTATTTACCAAGATTTAGATGAATTGAAAAAAAATATTAGTCAAGAAAATAACGACTTAAAAACTTTTGACTGCTCATGTTTTGATGGTATTTATGTAACTGGTGGAATTGATGAAAATTACTTGAACAAGATTGAATCACAAAGGTCTGATAATCTTATGAATAAAGACACAATATCACCAGTATCACAACTAGATTTCAGTTTCTCCCTTCCGGAAAGTGACACAGGGGAGCATGTTTAGCTTTACCCTTGCTTGTATTTTTGTTGTATGAGGAGGATAATATTTTATACGCTGTTTTGATTCAGATTGCAGGGCGTACAAAAAACTGCTAAACCGATTAATACCCGCTTTAGCAAATTAATGCTTAACGGGTTTTTTTATTCGTAAAATTATTTTTTATTAAAAGAGGTTGATTTATACCAAATTGCTACACCTAGACACTTGTCAAAGTAGCTAAAAAGGAATTTAAAGTTTAAATGAAAAACAAAAAAAAATTTGAAACAAATTCAGTGAGAGCTGGATCAATAAGGTCTGATGAAGGCGAGCATTCTGAGGCTTTATATTTAACTTCAAGTTTTGTATTTAAAAATGCTAAGGAAGCTGCTGCCAGATTTGGTAATCAAGAGGAGGGTAATATTTACTCTCGCTTTACGAACCCATCTGTAAAAATGTTTGAAGATCGTTTGTCAATTCTTGAGGGTGCTGAACAATGTGTAGCAACTTCAACAGGAATGTCGGCAATACTAGCTTGTATCATGAGTCTCTGTAAAACAGGTGATCATATTGTTGTTTCAAAAAGTGTGTTTGGGACAACGATAAAGCTATTTGATAATATTTTAATAAAATGGGGGCTGCAGATAACCTACGTATCTCTAACTAACATAAGCGAATGGGAAAAATCTGTTAAAAATAATACTAAGCTATTTTTTGTTGAGACCCCTTCAAATCCACTAACAGAAATATGCGATATTGCAGCTTTAGCAGATTTAGCTCATAAATCAAAAAGCCTACTAGTTGTCGATAATTGTTTTTGTACGCCAGCCCATCAACTACCAATTGAATTTGGTGCTGATGTAATTATTCATTCTGCTACTAAATATCTTGATGGTCAGGGCAGATGTTTGGGTGGCGCAGTATTAGGGAAAAAAGATCAAATGCAACATGTTGCAAACTTTTTACGGTCAGCTGGTACGACCATGAGCCCTTTTAATGCTTGGATATTTTTTAAGGGATTGGAAACATTAAAAATAAGAATGGATGCACATTCTTCAAAAGCACTTGAGTTGGCTAGATGGTTGGAACAGAAAAAAAGTGTAAAGAAAGTTTTTTATCCTGGTCTTCCTTCACATCCCCAGCATGAATTAGCTATGAGACAACAATCTCTTGGCGGTGGCATTGTTTCGTTTGAGCTTGCTGGTGGTAAAGATAACGCATGGAAATTAATTGACTCAACTAAATTAATATCTATTACCGCCAACTTGGGGGATACCCGATCTACTATTACCCATCCGGCAACAACAACTCACTCAAGGCTTTCGCAATTAGAAAGAGATGGTGCTGGTATAACTGATAATTTAATAAGAATTGCTGTTGGTTTAGAAGATATTGATGATTTAAAAGAAGACATATTTATACTTTAAATTAAGCAATTCCGTACAATATTTTCATCGATATACATGCTAAAATTAACAATGTTATCCCCTTCAAATTAAAAGCTAAAAGTTAAAAAATATGGATGAATTCGCAAAAGAAACACTTCCCGTAAATATAGAAGATGAAATGAAAACCTCTTACCTGGATTACGCAATGAGCGTAATTGTTGGTAGAGCTTTACCTGATGTTAGGGATGGTTTAAAGCCAGTTCACCGAAGAGTTTTGTATGCAATGCATGAATTAAGTAATGGGTTTAATAGGCCTTATAAAAAATCTGCGCGTATTGTTGGTGATGTTATTGGTAAATATCATCCACATGGAGATACTGCAGCCTACGACACAATTGTTCGAATGGCACAAGATTTTAGCTTGAGATATATGTTAGTTGATGGACAAGGAAACTTTGGTTCCGTTGATGGTGATAATGCAGCAGCTATGAGGTATACCGAAATAAGAATGTCAAAAATATCACATGAATTATTGGCTGATATTGACAAGGAAACAGTTGACTTCGGTCCCAATTATGACGGTTCAGAATTCGAACCTTTAATAATGCCTGCACGAATTCCTAATTTATTAATAAATGGCAGCTCCGGAATTGCTGTTGGCATGGCCACAAACATTCCCCCCCATAATTTATCAGAAACAATAGATGCATCATTAGCATTATTAGCAAATCCAGAGATATCTATAGATGAGTTGATAAATTTTATGCCCGCACCAGACTTTCCAACAGCAGGAATTATACATGGAACAAACGGTGTCAAAGAGGGATATCGCACTGGAAGAGGTCGCGTTATCATGAGGGGAAGAGTCCATATCGAACCACTTGAAAAAGGCAATCGCGAAGCAATAATTGTTGACGAATTACCATACCAAGTTAATAAAAAAAACTTTATCCAAAAAATTGCAGAATTAGTTACAACCAAAAAGATTGAAGGTATTTCTGACTTAAGAGATGAGTCTGATAAATCTGGGATGCGAGTAGCAATTGAGTTAAAAAGAGGAGAAATTCCAGATGTCGTATTAAATAACCTTTACAAGCAAACTCAGCTTCAAGACAGCTTTGGGATGAATATGGTTGCTTTAATAGGAGGGCGACCGAAGTTGCTTAACCTAAAAGAGATTCTAGATGCTTTCTTAAAGCATCGTAGAGAAGTTGTAACTAGGAGAACTACTTTTGAACTTAAAAAAGCAAGAGGTCGAGGACATGTATTAGAAGGTTTGGCGGTTGCATTAGCCAATGTTGATGAGATTATAAAAATAATAAAAGCTGCACCAACCCCTCCTGAAGCTAAAATAGAGCTGATGAAGAAGTCATGGAGCTCCACCGTTGTTGAAGATATGTTAAAAAAATCATCTGAGGATCTATCAAAACCAGATGGTCTTGCGAAGGAATTTGGTTTAAAAAGTTCGGGATATAAGTTATCTGATTTTCAGGCTCAGGAAATACTCCAACTAAGACTTCAAAGGCTAACAGGATTAGAGCAAGAAAAAATTGTAATCGAATACCAAGAAGTTATGGATACCATAATTGATTTGCTAGATATCTTATCTAACTCTAAGCGCGTTACAAAAATGATTAGTGATGATCTTGAAGAAGTGAAATCAGAGTACGGAGATAAAAGAAGAAGTGAAATTGTTGAGAATGCTGAGGATTTATCTATTGAAGATCTTATAACCCCTCAGGAAATGGTTGTGACTTTATCTAATTCTGGATACATCAAAGCTCAAGTTTTAGACGATTATAGAGCTCAAAAAAGAGGAGGGCGAGGAAAACAAGCAATGACAACAAAGGATGATGACTTTATTGAACAAATGTTTGTTGCAAACTCTCATGACAATATTCTTTGTTTTTCTAGTCGAGGACAAGTCTATTGGTTAAAAGTATATGAGGTCCCCCAAGGCAGCAGAATAAGCAAAGGTAAACCTATAGTAAATTTATTCCCAATTATGCCGGGAGAAAAAATAAATGCTATTTTAGCCGTTAAGGATTTTGTTGAAGACCAGTATATCTTCATGGCCACCTCAAAAGGTACAGTTAAGAAAACACCTCTTTCAGATTTCTCAAATCCTAGAAAATCTGGAATTATTGCAATTAAACTAGATAATGGTGATTTCTTAATCGGAGCCTCAGTTACTAATGGTGGTAATGATATTGTCTTAGTCTCCAATGGAGGAAAAGCAGTTTGGTTCGATGAGTCAGCCGTTAGAAGTATGGGTAGAAATGCTCGAGGAGTTAGGGGTATGAAATTACCAGAAAAACAACAAGTTTTATCTCTTCTAGTTGCTGTATCGGAATCAGAATCTGTTTTAGTCGCAACCGAAAACGGTTATGGTAAAAGAACTCAATTATCTGAATTTAGACGCTCTGGAAGGGGAACTCAAGGTGTCAAAGCAATTCAAGTGAGTGATAGAAATGGTATTGTAGTGGCAGCAAGATTAGTGGGGGATCAAGATGAAATTATGCTTATTACAACTGGTGGAGTTTTGATACGAACACGAGTAAGTGAAATTCGTGAGCTCGGCAGAGCAACACAAGGAGTGACCCTAATAAATCTTGGTGATGATGAAAAGCTTTCTGGGTTAGAAAAAATAGTTGAAACAGATGATATAGATGATGATGGACAAGATGAGTTGCAAATTTAATTTTTCTGCTGGACCAGCCAATTTACCTATAGAAGTTAT
>CAZPCL010000008.1:0-17148 GCA_964585105.1 uncultured Methylobacillus sp. | reverse complement strand
CAAGACGAGAAGCTGATAAGTATATCGAGCAGGGTTTAGTTTTGCTTGATGGAAAGGTTGTTGATGAACTTGGAACTAAAGCATGCCGTAGTCAAAAAATTGAGCTTTTAAAAAAAGCCAGACTTAATCAATCACTTAAAGCAACAGTGATATTAAATAAACCAGTCAGCTATATTTCACATTTAGATGATGACAAAGAATTTACTCCAGCATCAAGCTTAATCACTCCAGATAATTACTATAATTCACAAAATCAAGAAACTACTTCAAAGCGAAATCCAATATTCAATAGAGATGGGCTTGCTCCAGCAGGAAGGTTAGACATTGACTCATCAGGAATGCTTGTTTTGACTCAAGATGGGCGTATTGCAAAACAAATAATAGGGGAGGAAAGTGCTGATATTGAAAAAGAATATTTGGTGAGAGTTGAGGGTGCTATTAATGATGATGATATGAAATTATTAAACCATGGATTAATCATAGATGATTATGAATTAAAACCAGCCAAAGTAAATTGGCAAAACAAAGATCAGCTTAATTTTATTTTAATTGAAGGCAGAAATCGGCAAATAAGAAAAATGTGCGAATTAGTTGGTTTGAGAGTTAATGGTTTGAAAAGAGTTAGGATTGGAAATGTTAGGCTAAATGATTTACCTGAAGGTAAGTGGCGGTTTTTATCCGGAGAAGAATCATTTTAACTAAAATAGAAGCAAACTTGATAAACTATTTCTTATGATTAAAAAATATTTATTACTTACTTTTTTACTGATGAATTTTACGGCTGCAAATGGACAATCATTTAAAGAGTTTACTATAGGTAATTATTTTGCCCCAATAAATGAGAAGTATTTAGAGCTAACTGCAGTTTGTAGAAAGAATTATGATGAAAAAGAAAAAAAGAAATATTTTGAGATATTATTTTACAATCAAGATAAAAATGTTTTTGATATGAATAAGCATTACAAAACGTATCAGCAAGGCCATAAAAATCTTAAGCCACCAATATATTCTTTTACTGTAAGGAATTGGTTTAAAACTATTGCAATCAAAAGTGGAAAGTACGAATTTATTACAACAACAGCTCAGAGCAATATAAGAAGAAATGAGATTATTCCAAATAATTTATCTCATGAAATATTAAATTCAGGTCAATTTGATATGTATTTTAACTATCAAAATGACAATACAAAAAGTGTTGGAAGATTTAAGGTGGTTAACGAAAAGGTATTGGGCAATTGTTTTGAGTGAAGTATTTTTGATAAAACCTTAAGATGACCTTTCTTTTATCTGATTATGTCACAGCAGGATTAATTTTCCTGGGAGCCATACTTTATTCTTCTGTAGGTCATGGCGGTGCTTCATCCTATATTGCAATAATGGCAATAATGGGAACACCAATTGCTTCAATTAAACCTATAGGTTTAGTTTTAAATATAATCGTATCATCCGTTGCTAGTTATCGATTCATAAAAAATAAATTATTTAGTCTTAAAGTTTTTTTCCCTGTTGCTATAGGATCAGTTCCTGCTGCCTTTTTAGGAGGCTACATTCATTTACCCTCAGAAGCTTATAGAAGTCTAGTTGGAATTATTTTGATATTTGCTGGCCTTCAATTTTTATTTAATATTTTTAAATATTTTGAAAAAAAATCTAATCGTCCAGTCAATTTTTTAATGGGAATATTTGCTGGGATTATAATCGGATTTGTTTCTGGTTTAACAGGGACAGGAGGAGGTATTTTTTTGTCCCCATTAATTGTTTTTTTAGGCTGGACCAGTGTTAAAGGAGCCTCAGGAACTGCTGCTGCATTTATTTTATTTAACTCAGTGGCAGGGCTTTTAGGCAATATAACTTCGGTTCATTTAATACCTGATACAATATTTTTATATGCATTCGCTGTTCTTGTAGGAGTATTTATTGGGACTCAGCTTGGTATTAAGATATTTAATGAGAGTTTTATGAAAAAAACTCTAGGCTTAGTATTGCTTATTGCTGGCCTTAAATTTATTGTTTCATAACATTGTTGTATAGTTAATTAATTATTAGTTAAGAGAAAATTAAAAATGATAAAAAAATCTAGTAAACAATTCTTTTGGCTTTTTGCAATTATTGGATTCTTTTTATCCCTTTTCTTATTGGTAAATGAGTATTTCTCACATGATATATTTCTTCAGGAATACAATAGGCAATTGGCTTTTTGCACTGAATCTAATAAGCAATGCAATCTTGAAATATTAGCAAACAAACAAATAGAAGATCTAAATGCTAACCAATTAAAGTTGATTGAATTAAATGCACTGATTATTAGTTATAAAGAATATCTTTTGAACATATTGGTCATATTTGGTGTATTTAACTTAATTGCGATTATTCCAATAATCGTAAATTTTTACAACGAAATTAAATCAAGAATTAAGCTAATTAGGTAGTTTAGATACTTTTTGTTTTAAGAAAAATTTGACCTTTGGTATCAGTTGCAGAAACTGTGATAGTTCCTGATTCTGTAGGTGAAAATCTAAATTTAAGATATGGGTCTTGGCTCATACTAATCCCATTCTCAGCAACCAAAATACGCTCACCATTAAAATCATATCTTACTTGAGTGACAATCCATTCTGGTACAAACCAACCATTAATTGAGTCTTTTTGTAAGCCAGTGAAATTAGGATGTTTAATACGGGTAGTTAAATATTTCTGTTTTGCTTTTACTAGAATCTTACCTAAATCTTTGGTCAATTCTGGATCAGCACTATTCATATAACCACTACATCCTCCTGATGCTCTAATGGCTACTTTACTCATATATAATTTTCCATTACTGTCCTCACCAACTACACGAACAAAGGAATCAGTTTCCATTCTTATTCTTGTAGAAAGATCAAGGTTCTGAGTATTCCCTGTAAGGTGGTATGTGGCTGCTTTTTGGACTGGATTACTATCAATAATAAGGGTTACTTTTTTAATTACGACTCCAGCTTTTTGTTTTATTTTGATGTTAACTGGAACCTGTGCTCCACTTGAGGCTCTAGCTGGACCATCAATTTTGAGAAACTCAACTTCCTCAATTACCCTCTCTTGAAACATTCTCTCTTTAATGTAAGGCCATACATCTGGGTTTGCTGCTGCATTAGCAAACGATGATGCACTTATAAGAATGGCAAAGATCAGTAATTTTTTTATAAAATTCATATTTTTTATTTATTTTAATTAAACTACATTCTAGGTTAGTCCAATTAGACGTAAATGTCTAATTTATTACAATGTCAAATGAAACAATTATACAAGCAAGTGGTCGAGGCTTTAATTTAGCCTCTATCTTTCTAAAAAAAACTAAGTAATAACCATCTTAAGTGATTTTTTTGTCTCAAGAATATCTAGTAAACAATCTATATTTGGATGCTTTCCAGGATTATCTTTTGCGTCTGAAACGTGTTCACAATAGAGCTGAAGACCTTCAGCCGCCGCATTGACGTTCAGCTCAGCAAAAACAATGAACAAGTGGTTATATAATTTTAACGAACCTTGAGTACCTGCTTTATTTAAAATGTGCCCACATTCAGCTCCTGTTGAATCCAGTAATGTAATTTTCTTAAGATGGCTTACATCAGGTAATTCTGATAATTGATCTTTAAATTTTTTCATAAATTTAAAGCGATTAAAATTTAAAAGTCAATGAAGTCATAATTTTAGACGTGAACTTCATTACTTTTTGAACAGAGCCTGGTAAATCTTTCGCTCCCATAGATTTTGCAGCCGCTTCGTGCGTCTCTTCATCTTTCTTCATTTGTTCGATGATAGCAATCGTTCTTTTATCTTTGGAAGTGACTTTTTTTAAATGACTTTCTAGGTGAGATGATACTTGTTTTTCTGTTTCCGATAAAAACCCTAAATTATATTTTTCGTCGATTATGCTAGCAATACTTCCTATAGTAAAAGAACCTGCATATAAAAAGAAATTAAGACGGCTGGTACTTCCATTTAGCTCATTAATTCTTGATTGGCACCATGCTAAATGATCAAGCTCTTCACTCGCAGCTTTTTCTAATTGCTTATGAATTTCATTATTTTTGTTAAAAAAGAGTTGTCCTCTATATAAGGCTTGTGCACAAACTTCCCCTGAATGATTAACACGCATATATTTACTATGGTTTTCTCGTTCTTCAGGACTTAAAGTATAAGAACCCTTAAAATTACTATCAGGTCTTAATCTTCGTGGGGGTGAGGAAACAGTTAGGACTTTAAGAGCTTTATCAAATTCATTAATGACTGAATCAAGCATATATTAATTTTTTTGATAAAGGTCGATACCTTTAAGAATATTTAATGCCTCCATGAACTGCTTATCATCCTTTCCACCGAGCTCAATAGGTTTAAAATTTCTTAGTGCTTCTTGACCATCTGACGTCGGAACTCTTTCTACTTTATTAGGCTCTTCTGAGGTATCTTTTAGTTTTTTTTCTTCATCCTCAGGATTAGATAGTGTGTTATTTAAATCAGATTCTCTAACTGCAAATTCACTCAAACCATCTTCAACAACTATATCTGGAATAATACCCTTTCCTTGAATAGACCTTCCATTCGGAGTGAAATAACGTGCAGTCGTTAGTTTAATAGCTGTACCATTATTCATAGGCATAATACTCTGAACCGAACCTTTACCAAAACTTCTAGTACCAACTATCAGTGCACGTTTGTGATCTTGCAATGCACCTGCAACTATTTCTGAAGCCGAAGCAGATCCATTATTTATAAGAACTACCATTGGAGTATCTTTGATATCAGTAGGTAGGTCTTTAAGAAAATTATTTTTTTCTGGATTATTTCTTACAAAGTTTTCTGGCGAGGTAGTTAGATTCATTTTTGAGTCAGGCGCTCTTCCTTCAGTATAAACAACTAAATCACCTTCCTTCAAAAAGGCAGCCGATACTGCCACTGAGGAATTAAGAAGACCGCCAGGATTATTTCGCATGTCAAGAATAATCCCATTAAAAGCAAATTTATTTTCAACCCTTAATTTCTTGAGAGATTTTGCAAGATCTTCACCAGTTTTCTCTTGAAATTGAGTAACTCTAAAATAAGCATAGTTAGGCTCAACAAGTTTTGCTTTAACACTTTTTGTTTTTATTTGTGCTCTGGTTACTTTCAAATCAAAAGGTGCATTGACACCTTTTCTTAAAATCTGAAGAGTTATCGATGTGCCTGGCTTACCCCTCATTAATTTTACTGCCTCATTTAAAGTTAAACCTTTAACAGCAGTCGAATCAAGTTTCATAATCAAGTCACCACTCTTCAAACCAGCTTTGTAAGCTGGGGTATCTTCAATTGGAGAAATTACTAAAACAAAACCATCCTCCATGCCGACCTCAATGCCAAGCCCACCAAATTCTCCTGTAGTGCCTTGTTGAAGGTCTGTTGTTTGATCAATATTTAAAAAAGACGAATGTGGGTCAAGACCTGAAAGCATTCCATTTAAAGCTTCATTGATTAACGTTTTGTCATCAATTTCCTCGACGTAATCAGATTTTATCTTCCCAAACACTTCTGCAAATGTTCTTAAGTCTTCAATTGGGAGGTTTGAAGATTTTGCCTTATCAGCAAAGACTGGTAAATTAATACTGATGAGAATACCAATTATCGCCCCACTTAGTATTAGTAAAAATTTTTCTATTTTTGTACGCATATTAAAGTTTCATCTCGAAATTAATCATTAGTAAATCAGAATATACATTAAAATTTAACTATAATGTATGAGAAATAATTTAAATCTATGAAAGAATGCTATAAATGTAATTATTACTTTAAAAATAGACTTGTAGTATTCATCTTTAGTTCCTTCAATTGTCAGTAAATTTCTAATAAAAGCTTAAATGAAAAAAGAATTAATTATAGAAGAATTTTTTAAAAATGCAGGGCCACTCAGCTTAATTGTTAGTAATTTTCATGAAAGACAAGAGCAAGTTGACATGGCGAAGATCGTCAATGAAGCAATAGAAGAAAAAAAGTCATTAATTGTGGAAGCTGGTACAGGAGTTGGAAAAACTTTCGCTTATTTAGCCCCAGCATTGATGAACGGCGGAAAAGTTATTATTTCAACTGCAACAAAAAATTTACAGGAACAGCTTTTTTTAAAAGACATCCCTACAATTCGTGATGCCCTTAAAATTCCAGTTGATATTAAAATATTAAAGGGCAGGTCTAGTTATATCTGCCATTTACGAATGGAGAACACATTAATAGAAGGACAATTTTTAAATAAAGAAGATGCTAAATATATTCATGAAATAAAGAAAATATCTGATCATAGTAAAACAGGTGAGATATCGGAATTTCATAACATTCCTGAATCGTCATCAATATGGCCCTTTGTAACATCAACAAAAGAGAATTGTTCAGGCCAGGATTGTGAATTTTATAAAAATTGTTTTGTTGTTAAAGCCAGAAAAGAAGCAATTACTTCCGAAGTGGTAATTGTTAATCACCATCTTTTCTTTGCTGATTTTGTTTTGAAAGATGCAGAATTATCAGAAATACTGCCCAAGGCTGATACAGTTATTTTTGATGAGGCTCATAAGGTGCCTGAAGTAGCTTCAATCTTCTTCGGTGAAAATGTATCAACAAATCAAATTATTTACCTTATTCAGGACATGCAAAAAATTCTCTCTAATCTAGTGAAAGATAAACAAAAATTAGTAGAACTAGCAAAATTGATAGTGGATAAAACAAATTATTTAGGTTCACTATTTGATTCTAGAAATCAGAGAATTGGTATTGAAAAAATAGAAAATTTAAATATCTTTAAGGAAAAGGTAATTGATTTAACCTCAGAGCTAATTAAGTTATGTGAATTTTTTGGCGCTTATAGTGATCAAGATAATGAATTTAAGAGGCTTTTAGAAAGATCTGAAGCGATTGTTTTAAAGTTAACTCGATGGGCTCAAGAGACTAATCAAAACTATGTTCATTGGGTAGAAATATTTTCAAAAGCTATTCAGTTCAATATTACCCCTATAAGTATTGCAGATAATTTTAAAAAATTTCAAGACAATAGTGACACAGCATGGATTTTCACCTCCGCCACTTTGGCTGTCAATTCAAGCTTCAATCATTTTCAATCATTAATGGGTTTAGAGGATGAAAAAACTAAATTACTTAAAAGTCCTTTCAACTATGCAAAAAATGCATATTTGTATGTCCCAAAAGATATGCCAGAAACTTCTAGCAGATTATTTAATAACCACTTGGTTGCCCAGGCTTCCCCTCTTTTAATCGCATCAAAGGGTAGGGCATTTATTTTGTCAACTAGCATTAGGTCGATGAATGAAATCACAAGTTTGCTCAAAGACGAATTTGAAAAGCAAAATATTAGCTATCCAATTCTGACCCAAGGCACTGGCTCTAAAACAAAGCTATTAGATCAATTTAAGGAACACGGTAACGCAGTGTTAATTGGTTCTCTAAGTTTTTGGGAAGGTGTGGATGTTAGGGGGTCAGATTTATCACTTGTAATTATTGATAAGCTTCCGTTTCAATCCCCTGGAGATCCAATATTTGAATCAAAAATAAATATGCTTTCAGCTAAAGGGATTAATGCATTTATAACATTTCAATTACCAAAAGCAATTATTTCATTCAAACAAGGTGCCGGAAGGTTGATAAGAGACGAATTAGATAAAGGTGTGCTGATGGTTTGTGACCAAAGAATTATATCAAAGCCATATGGAAAAAATTTTTGGCGGAGCCTTCCTGATTTTAAAAGAACGAGAGATAAGATTGATGTAATAGAATTCTTAAAAGATTTATAATATATAGATGAAAATATTATCAATAGACTCTTGTACGGAAGTTATTTCAATTGCTTTAATAGTCGAAAAAAAAATTACCGAAAAGAGTTTTCCTTCCGGTAAGGATTTTTCTGAAAATATACTCCCTGAAATAACAAGACTTTTAAGTGAAAGCAATTTAAAAATAAAAGATGTAGATGCAATCGCTTTTGGCTCTGGACCAGGATCTTTTACTGGAATTCGAATCGCATGCGGACTTTCATATGGACTTGCATATGCAAATAATTTACCAATTGTAGGAGTTAATACGCTTGAGGCATTAGCTTTGCTATCAAAAAAAGAGAACTCTATTGCATGTATTGACGCGAGAATGGGGCAAGTTTACCTGGGGGTATATCAAAATATAAATGGAGCCATAATCCCCGTTATAGAGCCTGGACTATTTAATCCATCAGAATTACCCGAGCTTCCAAAGTTAAAAAAAGCAACAGTCATTGGTTCAGGCTTGAATATGTACAAAAAAGAATTTGAATCTCAGTATAGAAATATTGCACTGAGTTACTTTATGGACAAATGTCCGTTAGCTGCCTCAATTGGTATTCTTTCTAAACCCCAATTCGGTAAAGAATTTAATCTGAACAAAGCTGCGCCAATTTACATTAGGAATAAAGTAGCTCAAACCACAAAAGAAAGGCTAAATAAAAAATAATTTTGAATGAATAATATTGACATAAATTATGTAAAAAAAAAGGATTTAGATGATATTACTATAATTGAAAGTAATTGCCATTTATCACCATGGACAAGAATGAATTTTATTGATTCTTTTGAAGCAAAGAACTTATTTAAAGTTTTAAGAAATGAAAATGATATTATCGGATATTATATTGCTCTATTTGCTTCAGATGAATGCCAATTGCTAAATATTACCGTTAAGTCAGAACTACAAAAAAAAGGATTTGGGCAGTTGATGCTTAAAAGTTTATTTTCAGATTGCAGGAAAGCACATATGTCGAATATTTTTCTTGAGGTACGAAAATCTAATTTATCAGCTATTAGACTGTATGAAAAAAATGGCTTTAATGAGATAGGGATTCGAAATAATTATTATAAAAATAAGGGTAAGGATGCAAATGAGGATGCCATTTTAATGGGTTTAGCTTTATGAATAAAGATAGGATAAGCCAATCGTTAGTCTATGATGAGCTTGGGTTAAGCCCCGTATGGATACTCACAAAAAACCATACGCAAATTATAAAAGCAGTTGAGAAAAGTGAAGAAATTTCAATCTATTTAAAAAGAATTAAGTCACATGGGTATAATATTCTTTTTATTGCTCCAATTTCTAATATATGTGACGGCATCGAATTAGAGTTGCTAAAAAAAATTAGTAATTACTTGGATACATTGTGTGACAAACCTGAGTACTTAAAACCACTCGAGCAAATTAAAGAAAATACCCTTAAAAGCATGTTAGGAGATTCTGAATACATAGTAACCCTTGATCAAAACTCTGAAAATCCAATAAACATAGAAAATTTTACCATTCCCACTCTTTCTTCTGCTTCACTAAAAGAAATGGTTGAAAAGCCAGAGAAAAAGAAAAAATTGTGGCAAGATATAAAAGAATTATTACAATCGATGAACTAATAAGAAATAATTATGCGCGCATCTAAATTTTATATTTCCACCCTCAAAGAAGCCCCTGCTGATGCAGAATTAATTAGCCATCAATTAATGATACGTGCAGGGTTAATTCGACGACTTGGCTCAGGTTTGTATAGCTGGATGCCTATGGGTCTTAGGGTGCTCAAAAAAGTTGAATCTATTATTAGGCTAAAAATGAATGAAGCTGATGGGATTGAATTACTTATGCCAGCAGTTCAGCCAGCAGAGCTTTGGGAAGAAACTGATCGATGGGATATATTTGGCCCCCAAATGCTCAAAATAAAAGATAGGCATGATCGTCTTTTTTGTTTTGGACCAACACATGAAGAGGTAATCACTGACATTGTTAGAAAAGAGATTAATAGTTACAAGCAATTACCTGTAAATTTTTATCAAATACAAACTAAGTTTAGGGATGAGATAAGACCAAGGTTTGGAGTAATGCGTGCAAGAGAATTTTTGATGAAAGATTCATATTCATTTCATAGCGATATGGATTGCTTAAAAAAAACTTACAAAAAAATGTACAAAACTTATACAGAAATATTTGAAGCAATTGGCTTGAGATTTAGAGCTGTTCAGGCCGATAATGGAGCAATAGGTGGGGACGGTTCTCATGAGTTTCATGTGCTCGCTGATTCTGGCGAAGATGAGCTTGTATATAGTGAAGAAACAGATTTTGCCGCTAATAGCGAAGTAGCTATAGATCATCCTGATAGAGAAAAATTAAAAACTTGCCGAGGTATTGAGGTGGGACATATTTTTCAGTTGGGGACAAAATATTCTGAAGCTATGAAAGCGGAATTTATCGACGAATTAGGAAAGTCCAAGCCTTTATTAATGGGCTGTTACGGCATAGGTGTTTCAAGGATTGTAGCAGCAGCAATAGAGCAAGGGCATGACGATAAAGGTATTATTTTTCCAAGCTCAATAGCCCCATTCGAAGTTATTTTGACACCAATTGGTTACGATAAGAGCCAAGAAGTTAAAGAAACAACAAATTCTCTTTATCAAAGATTGCTAGATTTAAGATTCGATGTACTTTTAGATGACAGGGGCTTGAGGCCTGGCGTAATGTTTAGCGAGGCAGAGCTTTTGGGCATACCGCATCGAATCACAATAAGTGATAAAACTATTGCCGAAAATAAATTCGAATATAAAAAAAGAGACTCAGAAGAGTCTGAATTAGCAGATTTAGCTTCTCTAGAAAAATATCTAAAGTAAATTTATTTTAGTACCTTATAGGCGTGATAGCTTCCATGCTTACCATCTGAATCTATATAAACAAAGTAGTATCCATTTGATGTGTAACCTAACCCATTAAAATGATTTTGTGCTCTAACTTTTAAGGATTTAGGAAGTGCGCTCGATCCTTGGTATTTACCATCTTTGTTATAAACTAGAAATCTTTTGTGATCAACATCTAATAAGATTAGTTCTTCCCCAACCTTTTCTGTAAAAGCTACAAAATGTGAAGCTACATCATGATGGAGCACTTTAGGCGTATCAAAATCTAATTTAATTTCTTTTTTTAATTCCTTTGATTTGGCATCCACTACAAAAACAACATTAGAATTTTCTTGTTTTGCATAATATAAATTATTTTTAGAATCATGAGATGGCATAGTGCCAGCACTTCCAAATGAAGCCGATGGTTGAGAAACAACTTCTGATTTTGCAGTTAATAGGCCATTTTCATCTAATTCTAATGCAAATATACCCGTCATTGGTGCAAAACCAGCAGCGGTTGATACGTTGTATGTAATTGTTTCTAGTTTAAATGTTTTTTGGTTGAAATAAATTGAGCGATTATCAAAGCCAGCGCGTGTTGACTCTAAGAACTTACCATTTTCATCGAAAGTATGGATAAGTGATTTTGATATGGGAGCCTCGTAGTCAGATCCGCGAGCAGCTAATCCACCGTCTGCTACGTAATACTTTTTTTCTGCTGGAACATAGGCTATTGTCTGTGGTCTGGTAGTTGGTTTTTTTGTAAGATTTATTTTAAAAATAAATTCAGCATCTTTATTTATTTCAGCGAAGGTATTAGCTGAGCTTAAAAAGGTTAAGCATATTAATAAGAGTATTTTTTTAAACATAATATTTCCAAGTGTTAATTAAGTTAGTCATTATTTCATGATTTTTGTTCAATAAACATTGCATCGCCATAACTAAAAAAGCGATAATTTTTATTTATTGCATGACTATACATTTTTTTTGTGAATTCATAACCAGCAAAAGCAGAGACTAACATGAGTAATGTACTTTTTGGTAGATGAAAGTTTGTGAATAGACTATCAACTAATCTAAATTTATACCCAGGCCTTATAAAAATATTCGTTTTTTGATGCCCAGTTTTAATTTCATTTTCAGAAAATGAACTTTCCAGTGCTCTCAAAACTGTTGTCCCTATTGCAATTATTCGCCCACCATTTTTTTTTGCTAATTCAATTTTAGCTTTAGTCTCATTCGTAATTTCAAATTTCTCACTATGCATAATATGCTCATTGATGTCGGTGACCTTAACTGGCTTAAATGTCCCAGATCCCACATGAAGGGTGAGAAAAGTAAAATCAATATTATTTTTTTTGAACAATTTAAAATCAGACTCAGAAAAATGAAGTCCTGCCGTTGGAGCTGCAACAGCCCCTTTATTTTTTGCAAATACCGTTTGGTATCTAGATATATCATCTATATTATCTGATCTTTTTATATAGGGAGGTAAAGGTACATGTCCTGCTGAGTCCATTAAATCATCAAAAGATCCTTGATTAAGTTGTATTAAAAACAAATGCTCCCTTCTCTCAAGAATTTTAATTTTGTATTTATCAGAGAGGATAATATTAAAATCTATATTAATTTTTTTTGAGGATTTAATCATTGCTAAAGCTTTCTGATCATCAACGACTTGTTCAATTAAAATTTCAATTTTCCCCCCAGTTTCTTTTTTACCAAATAATCTAGCTCTAATAACCTTGGTATTATTAAAAACTATTAAATCATTTGGTTTTATTAAAGATATAAAGCTTTGAAAGGATAAGTCCTGAAGCTTTTGTGAAATTGGATTAGCAACTAATAAATTACTATCCCCACGATTTGTTGGAGGGTTTTGAGCTATTAATTCATCCGGAAGTTCGTAATTAAAATTTTCAATATTCATTTCATGTCATAGATTGTTATAATGTTTTTTCATCTTGCCGGGATGGCGGAATTGGTAGACGCACTGGATTCAAAATCCAGCGCTAGTAATAGCGTGCGAGTTCGATTCTCGCTCTCGGCACCAACAATTTTAATTTTACTTTGTATAATTTTAATATTGAATTATATCTTTTTTATTGAATCATAAACACACATGATTGAACACAAATTATTAAAATCTGATAAGCACCATTTTATTATTCGTCCAAACCCAGCGATGCCATGGAAGCTTATTAAGAAAATCTACATAACCTTTGCTATTTTTATTTTAATAATTGCTGTGGGATTAAGTATGATTAATTTATATTTAGCAATCCCATTTTATGGAGTTGAAGTAATATTTCTTGGGTATGCTTTATATATAACTGCATTAAAGAGTTCTTATTACGAAGAGGTGAAAATTGACGAATTTAATATTACGGTCTCATATGTAAATAGAAAGAATGTAAAAAAATATAATTTTGTTAGGCAGTGGGCAGAATTTAAGTTTAAACCCGCAACTAATTTGCATCATTCTGAAATTTCGATTGCAAACAAAGGCAAAATTTTTTTTATTGGGCGGCGAATAAATGAAGTAGAGCGAAAGAAATTATTTAATCTTCTTAAAACTTTCTGAAAAAACAGTTGTCAAGATAATTATAAGAAGGTAAATTGTGAAACTTAAATAGTGATTTGAGGTATTATTTAAAAACTGATAATATCCTTCAAGTTTTAAAATTTATGCTGTATCAATCGATAAGTAATTAATAACAATGAAAGGTATATTTAAATTGAAATCAACTCTGCAAAAATTATTTTTATTTTTACTTCTTGCGCCACTTTCAGCGCTGGCTGATTGGGGTCTTAATATGACCCAAGGCGTTACTCCTATCAGTCAAGAAATATACCAAATGCATATGGTAACTTTGTGGGTGGTTACAGTTATTGGAATTATAGTTTTTGCTGTTATGTTTTGGTCAATTTTTCACCACCGTAAATCTAAGGGTGCAAAGGCTGCTAAATTCTCTCACAGTACAACTGTCGAAATTATTTGGACAATTATTCCAACTGCAATTATTATTTCATTAGCCGTCCCTGCAACCAAGTTACTAATTAAAATGGATGATACATCTGAATCTGCTATTACAGTCAAAGCTACTGGTTCTCAATGGAAGTGGAAATATGACTATTTAGATGGCGTGGGCGAGGGTATAACTCTTTACAGTAATTTAGATAGTAAAAGTAAAGAAATTAGTCAGCGTGATTCAGGCCTTAGTCCAATGGATCATGAACATTACTTAAAAGATGTTGACGAACCAATTGTATTGCCAATCAACACAAAGATAAGAATTCTAACCACCGCACAAGATGTTATTCACTCATGGTGGGTTCCTGATCTTGGTTGGAAAAGAGACGCAATCCCTGGATTTATAAATGATAACTGGGCAGTTATAGAAAAAACAGGAACGTACCGAGGTAAATGTACAGAAATATGTGGTGCAGGACATGGATATATGCCAATTGTTTTAGAGGCTGTTTCAATGGAAGATTATACTAAGTGGGTTGATGAGAAAAAGTTAGCACAGGAAGCATCTAAAAATACAAGCGATATTGTTTTAAATATGAAAGAGTTAATAACAAAAGGTGAAGGAGTATACAAAGCGCAATGTCTTGTTTGTCATCAAGCCAACGGTGAAGGTCTTAAGGGAGCATTCCCTGCAATTGCTGGAAGTGCTATTGCTGTTGAAGCAAGCAATAGATTGAGACACATACAGCAGATTATTCACGGTAAAGGATTGATGCCAGCTTTTGGAGAGCAGCTATCTGATGTCGATATTGCTTCAGTGGTTACTTTTACTAGAAATTCTTGGGGTAATAATACTGGAGACATTGTCCAGGCTAAAGAAGTTTCTGAAGCAAGAGTAAAACCAAATATTGTTTCAGCTGGTGACCTTAAGAAAGAAAATTTAGCTTCAGATAATAATATTAAAGAACTTGCACAGGTTAAATAAGAACTAACATATAAATTTTGGGAATAAAATTATGAGTACAATTGCACACGATGATCATCATGACCATAAACCAACAGGCCTAAAGCGGTGGTTTTTTTCTACAAATCATAAAGACATTGGAACATTATATTTAATATTTGCATTAACTATGTTTTTTATTGGTGGTGCAATGGCAATGATTATTCGTGCTGAATTATTTCAGCCAGGATTACAATTTGTTGATCCTCAGTTTTATAATTCAATGGTAACTGTTCATGCATTAATTATGATATTTGGAGCAGTGATGCCGGCCGGAGTAGGTTTAGCAAATTGGATGATTCCTCTGATGATAGGGGCTCCTGATATGGCCCTTCCAAGAATGAATAATATGAGTTTTTGGATTTTACCTTTTGCATTTGCTCTTTTGTTAAGTACATTATTTATGGATGGCGGGGCCCCAGCAGGGGGTTGGACTATGTACCCACCTTTAGTCTTGCAAACAGGTGATGCTTTTCCATTTCTAATTTTTGCGGTTCACTTTTTAGGTATATCGTCCATAATGGGTGCAATTAATATTATTGCCACTGTTTTTAATATGCGTGCGCCTGGAATGACTCTTATGCAAATGCCTTTATTCGTATGGACATGGGTTATCACATCATTTTTATTAATTGCCTCTTTGCCAGTGCTTGCAGGCGGCGTAACAATGTTATTGACTGATAAATATTTCGGGACTAGTTTTTTTGATGCTGCAGGCGGTGGTGACCCAGTTTTATTCCAACATATTTTTTGGTTCTTCGGTCATCCTGAAGTCTATATTCTAGCGCTACCAGCATTTGGTATAGTATCTCAAATTATCCCTGCATTTTCTAGAAAACCTTTATTTGGTTATGCTTCTATGGTTTATGCAACAGCATCAATTGCAATTCTTTCATTCTTCGTTTGGGCACACCACATGTTCACCGTTGGTCTACCAATTAAAGGAGAATTGTTCTTCATGTACGCAACGATGTTAATTGCGGTGCCAACAGGGGTTAAGGTGTTTAATTGGATTGCTACGATGTGGAAAGGATCAATGACTTTTGAAACACCTATGTTGTTTTCAGTTGCATTCGTTATTTTATTTACAATTGGTGGCTTCTCAGGACTGATGCTTGGCATTACACCAGTTGATTTCCAATATCACGATACTTACTTTGTTGTAGCTCATTTCCATTATGTACTATTAACGGGAGCTATATTTGCTTTAATGGCTGCAGCATATTATTGGCTACCTAAATGGACAGGAAATATGTACGATGAGAGACTTGGTCAAATTCATTTTTGGCTATCCTTAATTTCATCAAATGTATTATTCTTCCCTCAGCATTTCCTTGGACTAGCAGGCATGCCAAGAAGAATCCCTGACTATAATATACAATTTGCTGATTTCAATATGATTTCTAGTATTGGTGGATTTGCATATGGTATAACGCAATTACTATTTGTTTATATTGTTATTAAGTGTGCTATGGGTGGTAAAAAAGCTAGAGCTAGATCATGGGAGGGCGCCAAAGGGCTTGAATGGGAAGTTCCATCACCAGCACCATTTCATACTTTTGAGACACCACCTAAATTAACTAAAAAGGTGCTTGAAGGCCTGTATTAATTTGTTAATGACTGAAAAAAAGGATAATACTGATGAGCAATTGAGAAAAAAAAACAAGCAGCTAGCCATAATTCTTGGTTTAGTTGCCTGCTTTTTTTACGGTTTCTTTGTTCTGATGCATGCAATAAGTGGATAATAAAAATAGTATTAAGAAAACGACAGCAAGCTTGGTTTTATTTACAGCGATAATGTTTGGCTTTGGTTACGCCCTGGTTCCTTTATATGATGTTTTTTGTAAAATAACAGGATTAAATGGAAAAACTATAAGGGTTACTGAAGATTTAAATAGAGAAGTTGTAGCTTCAAATCGTATGGTAAAAGTGCAGTTTGATGCGAACATAAATGGTGACTTATTATGGACTTTAAAACCTAATCAAAGAACAATGAGGGTGAAGCCGGGTAAATTTTATGAGGCAGTATATACTGTCAAAAATATAGATGATAAAGATATAGTTGGACAAGCAATTCCAAGTGTTTCGCCACAAATTGCATCATTATATTTTAAGAAAGCTGAATGTTTTTGTTTTGTAAATCAACTTCTTAAGTCAGGAGAAACTCAAGAAATGATGGTTAGATTTGAAGTAGATAAAGAATTACCAGAAGATGTTGCTGAATTGACACTTTCATATACTTTTTTTGCAGTAAAGAAAGTAGCAGCAAATTAATTAAAACTATAGGATAGGAAATTAATATGGCAAGTCAAGAAATATACTATATCCCTGAAGGAAGTAAGTGGCCAATTGTCGGAACTCTGTCTTTATTTATTACTTTTTTAGGTGGAGCTATGATGTTCAATAGTGCTGATACTGGAAAGTACGTTCTCATTATAGGCTTGGCTGCTTTAACATATATGTTTGCTGGTTGGTTTGCTGATGTAATTTCA
>CAZPCL010000007.1:0-17547 GCA_964585105.1 uncultured Methylobacillus sp. | reverse complement strand
AAGAGCTTTGAAGGGGGCTAGTCCTTGATCATGGTACATTGCTAGAAAGCTATCTGTATCCTTAATATATTCTTTTGTAAATGCGGTGTCAGCAGGAATTGGCCCTATTAAATTTAAACCTTCCTCAATCAACTTCTTAATTATTGGCATTATCACTCTCTTTTCCTCACTTCCAAATTCTCCTTCTTCACCAGCATGTGGATTAAGGCCTGTAATAGTTATTCTTGGATTTTTAATTTTAAAATTATTTTTTAAATCATTATTCAGAGTTCTTATTGTTTGCTCTAATTTCTTTTTTGTAATTGACTGAGCAACTTTTAAAAGAGGAATATGCGTTGTAACTAATGCTACCCTTAACTCTTTATTATCTACAAGGAGCATAACTTCCTTATTTTTAGTGCCGCATAATTTCGAAATATATTCTGTATGCCCTGTAAATTTTTTTTTATTAGATGAAAGTATTTTTTTATTTATAGGAAGGGTAACAAGGGCATCATAATTTTTTTTCATACATTCGCTTACAGCAAAATTAATTGCTTGTAACTGCTCCACTGAATTTGTTTTTTCAAGTATTCCAGGCAATACTTTTTTGGAGTAATTGACGTTAATTATATTTAGTCCCCCATCACCCTTATGCAAAGTCGGTTTTGTTAATATCTTTATTTTTTTATTGTGCATCTTGGCTCTATCAAGAATTGCCTTTTGATTAGTTAAAATAGTTATTTCGGCACTAAATTTTTTACGTGCTAATTGGATGCATAAATCTAAACCAATACCAGCTGGCTCTCCTGAAACAATTAAAATTTTTGCAATGTTATTCTTCAATCTAGAATTAATCTTATGTCAACGAATGATTGATCTCTTAATTGCTTTATCCAGTCTTTGAATATGAGCTCCGTTTTTTGATTTACTAATTGAATCCTTGCTGAGTATTTGATTGATTCATCTGTTAAATCATTATCGCGCCTTTCAGTAACTTGGAGTATATGCCATCCTAAAGTGGTATTAAAAGGGTCACTTATTTCATTTATATCTAGAGCATCATAGGTATTCTCAAAAACTGGTAGGGTTGTTCCAGGACTTACCCAACCAAGATCACCACCTGCAGCTGCTGACCCATCTTCAGAGTACTGTTTTGCTAAATTTTTGAATGTTTCACTTCCATCCATAATTAAATTTTTAAATCGTTCGAGTCTCTTTATTATTTCTTCCTCAGGGGTGATTTCATTTTGCTTAATAATAATATGCCTTAACTTAGTCTGCTTAATAAGAATTTTCTTTTTTTCCCTCCCTTTTTTTTCATTTATTTTTAGTATATGAAAGCCGTTTGCAGATTTAAATGGCGTTGTTATTTCCCCGACATCAATTTTTTTAATTTGGTCGTTAAATAACTTTGGCAACTCATTCTCTTTGCGCCATCCAATGTTCCCACCAGATTTAGCATTCGAATCATTTGAATATCTCTTTGCAGCTTCTTCAAATTTTTCACCGGATAAAATTACCTTATAAACTTCCATACTTTTTTTGTAATTTTTTTCAATTTCGTCAGGTGTTGCTTCACCAGGAGTTTGAATTAATATATGAGATATATTATAAATATCTGGATTTAATATTGCATTTTTATCTAGTTGAGCTTTGATTTCAAAATCTGATACATTAATCTTTGAGCTTATTTCCTTCTGCTTTATTTTTTTGAGAATTAATTCGTATCGAATATTATCTATAAATTTACCAAATTTTATACCATCACTTTCAATATTATTTTTTAATTCCTCAACAGTCATATTGTTTTTTTTAGAAATATTTTCTAAAAATGAATCTATTTTTTTTTGTTCTATTGTAATTCCACTTTGCCTAGCATATTGCTCAATTAAACTTTTTTGGATTAACTCGTCTAATACCTGAGATCTAACTAAATCCTTGTATTGATCAGCACTATCATCTTTCTTTGCCCTAGCTAACAATTGGTTAATTGAGTTTTTCAACTCCACTTCCGTAATAACTTCTTTTTCTACAATGGCTACTACTCTGTCGAGTTCTATGTAATTTTCTGCAAGGAGTAAATTTTGGTTTACCTGAAAAAAAGTTATTAAAAAAAATAATATTAAATAAATTTTTTTTTTCATTACTTTAGATTTTCTATTCTATATTGATCTGGTATTCCTGATGCGAAAGATGCCCCTGGAACATTTCTATTTAATACATCAAATAGGTTAGCGTCATTGCTTGCACCTAGTGAGCCAAGGCCACCAAGTTCAATCTGCATGAATAGAGTATAATTTGGTTTTTCAGTTGTAGCTAATGACAACCTATTTACCACTATTCTCGATGCCCAGCATCCGCCATCATATTCAAAACCACCGAGCGACTCAACCGCAGTAGATTTTTTAATATCATAGTTATACCTTCCAATTGAGGACCATCCTCCACCGAGTGGCCATTGTCCTGCTAGATTAATTTGTTTAATATCATTGTCGTTATTTGTAAGATCTCTAATTAATCTATAACTAACATCTATTAATTTACCAGGTCTAGGCGTATAACGAGTTTTGAAGGTAGCTCGATTAGTACTACTTTCATCTGGGTTGTATTGAATTGCGGTATCAATTTTTAAGGCTTTATTAATGTAGGCAGTAGCAGTTAGAAATAAGTCTGAAGAATCACTTTGAGCGGATGAATTGATAAATTGAGCTTCTTTTAAAACTTTTCTATCACCCATGTAGAATCTTTGCGCTAGAGTTGCATTTAGTCGCTCATAGCCAGTATTGTCTATAAATCTTGTTGTCGCAGCAATTGTAACCTGGTTGGAATCCATAATTCTATCGCCACCAACAAATTGATTTTCTATAAATAGACTTTCTAAATTCAAGTCTGTTAAAGCAGTATCAAACATAGGTAAGGTTTCTTGGTTTTTATAAGGAGTATACGAGTAGAAAATTCTTGGCTCTAAAGTTTGAACAAAACTTGTCCCAGCTAAGGTTAATTTTTTATCGAGATATACTCCACTATCAACTGAAAGAGTTGGAATGACCATTGATTTAGATTTAGTTGAACTACCTTCAAGCTCATAACTCATTAAATTCATTATAAGTTTTGGTTTAACATAGCCATAACTTTTTTCAAATGGTATAGCTATACTTGGTCGTGCAGTAAGCCTTGTGCCTGTAGTGTTTAAATCAGTTACTGACGCAACAAAGTTATGATTTCTTTCGAATTGCGTAAGAGATGCTCTAAGATTTGTTTCAAAACTTTCGAATCCATCCAAATTTCTAAACTCATCTGAATGGTTGATCGTTAGACTTGGAAGCCTTTCATATGGTGAGCTTGTTGCTGTCAAATTTTGATATCTTTGCGCGAGAAAGTTAATATCTAATTTTTCTGATGAATAATTAAGGTAAGCCTCTTGCGGTAAATTAACTGTACTAGTTGCAGATATTAACGACGACATATCTGAAAAATAATTATCATCTGAAACTTTTTCCATTCTAAAACCACCGCTCATATTATCAGTTAAATTTTGTTCATGATGAAATTTTGCATAATATCGATTTTTTCTATTAGTAGCATTATCTTTATTCATGTATTCAAGATTACTAGTCCCAGAATAATTTTTATCTAGGTATCTATACTCACTTTGCATTTGGAATCCTCGTTTACCTAAATATCTTGGGGTTAGAGTAGCGTCACTAGTTGGAGAGAGATTGAAGTAGTATGGAATTGATGATTCAAACCCACTCCGTGATGTTGTTCCAATGGATGGTGCCAAGAAGCCTGATTTTCTTTCATTGTTAAAAGAAAAGTTTACTAAAGGTGAGTATAGTATCGGAACCCCTTTAAACTCTAATTGTGCATCCTTTGCATCAACTGTTTGTGAACTATCATTTATTTCAATTTCTGATGCTTTAATAAACCAGTCATCTTGTCCTACATCACATGTTGTAATAGAAGCATTTTGAAGCCTCTTCTTACTCTCTCCCTCGAGAAATAGCATCTTAGCTTTACCACGCAATACATTATTAAAGCTATTACCTTCCTTATTTAAAGTTGATGAAAATGTTGCATTTGGAATAGATCCAACATTCTCTATGACCGACAACTCTATAGAGGAACCAGTTAATGAGCCCCCATTGCCTTCAACACTTATATTCCCAATAGCATAAAGTTCATCAGAGACTTGGTCATACTCTATAAGATCAGCTTTAATAGTCTGACCGCCTTTCTTCAGAACTGCATTACCTGAGGCTTTTAACTTTCGATCTAAAGTATTTTCAAGGGAATCACCTTCTATTAATAGATCGTCATCGCTCAATTGCTCTTCCCCATAGGAAAGCGTACTATTTAAAAATAGGATTACAAAAATCATAAAACAATTTTTTATGGATGAGGTCATTGTGTTAAATCTAAACCTGATATAGTCATTCTTAATATATTCATTTAATATCTAATTTTTATACAAAACTAATATAAATCAGTGGGTTATGGATTATAACTCAAGTAATTTTAAAAAACCGATTATTTATGACTAAATGAGGGCGTTGTGGATAGAGTAGAGATTATAAAAGAATGGATTAAAACTCGTTTAAATCAAGATTTTACAATAGAGCTTGCATCTTCCGATGCAAGTTTTAGGCGCTATTTTAGAATATTTTCCAATGATACAACATATATTTTAATGGACGCACCACCCGAATTAGAAAGAATAGATCACTTCTTAGCTATAACTAATAAATTAATCAATGCAAATATTAATGCACCAGAGATTATCTCTCACGATATAAAATTAGGTTTAATATTGATGACTGATTTTGGCAGTCAAACTTTTTTGGATGTTTTAGATACTGAAAATTCTAATAAATTATATCCAAAAGCAATCGATTTATTACTTAAGATTCAAACCAAAGTTAATACAGATGGACTTTTAGATTATTCAGAAGATCTATTAATAAGCGAGATGATATTATTTTCAGAGTGGTATTTACCAAAATTTAAAAAATTTAAATCAGATTCGGACGCATTACATAAAGTATTCTCATTGATTTCACAAAAGACTCTTATGCAAAGTAAGTGTTTTGTTCACAGGGATTATCATAGCCGAAACTTAATGTTTATAGCTGAAGGCGTTCCAGGCATACTAGATTATCAAGATGCAGTTTTAGGACCACTTACCTATGATCTTGTCTCACTTTTAAAAGATGCTTATATAGAATGGGATGAAGATTTTATATTGGATCAATCCGTTCGGTATTGGGAAAAAGCCAAAGGGTTAGGTCTGCTGAAAAATGAAGATTTTTCTAGTTTTTATGAAAATTTTGAATGGATGGGGGTTCAAAGACATTTGAAAATTTTAGGTATTTTCTCGCGACTATCTATTCGGGATCAAAAAAAACAGTATCTTAAAGATATACCGTTGGTTGAAAAGTATTTGATGGCTACAACTGAAAGGTACAGAAAACTTCATCCATTAAGAAAAATTTTAGATAAGGTTATTACCTAAGTGAGAGCGATGATTTTAGCTGCAGGGCGAGGCAAAAGAATGAAGGAGCTTACTAAAGAAACTCCTAAGCCACTTATTTTGACTAAAGGTAAGCCCCTTATTGAATGGCATCTTGAGAAACTAGCAGCTACAGGATTTCAGGATATTGTAATTAATATTTGCTATTTACCTACAATGATTAAAAATTTTGTTGGCGATGGTTCAAGTTGGGGGCTAAATGTCACATACTCAGAAGAAAATCCTTTACTAGAAACAGCGGGCGGAATTAAGAATGCCTTACCATATCTTGGTGATGAGCCATTTGCAGTAATCAATGCTGATATTTTTTCAAATTTTGACTATGCAAAGTTACGGTTAATTAATTTAAGTAAGACTTGTGATGGATATCTGGTACTTGTGGAAAATCCAGAGCATAATCAAACTGGTGATTTTGGATTGTCTAAAAATAATTATGCAGTACTCAATTCTGAAAATCTCCATACTTTTTCTGGGATTGCTGTTTACCATCCTAGGTTGTTTAATAGCTTAAAAAGAGGAGTTAGGATGCAGCTACTCCCATTACTCAAAACTTCTATATCTAATTCTTTAATAAAAGGTGAATTATTTAAAGGAATGTGGTCTGATGTTGGTACTCCTAAAAGACTTGCACTTATAAATAAAGTAGATTGATTATGAACACTTATGAAGAATTTCAAAAGAGAAGAAAAAATTTAGCAGATATGTTGGGGGATGGTGTGGCTGTAATTTCTAATGCAGACGAATCATCAAGAAATAGAGATTGTGATTATCCATTTCGATCCGATAGTTATTTCCATTACTTATCTGGCTTCCCTGAACCCGAAGCAGTTATTTTCATAGTGGGCGGAAATCAGCCTAGATCCATTATTTTTTGTAAACCTAAGGATATAAGTAAAGAGATATGGAATGGTTATATTTTCGGACCTGAAGAAGCGGCAAAGCAATTCTTATTTGATGAAGCTTACTCACTCGAAGAAATTAATACAATAGCTCCCAAAATCTTAAAAGGCTATCTTCCGAATAAAAATATTTTCTGTATCCCAGAAACATCTCCATCAAATAGTGCAATTAAGAATAATAAGAATTTACAACACTGGGTTGAGGGAAAAAAAGTCAAGGATAGTTACTGTGATTTAAGTATGTTATTGGATGCTATGAGATGCCTAAAAAATGAGAACGAGATCAATATTATGCAGAAGTCAGCTGATATTGCTGCTAAAAGTCATATATTCGCAATGGGTATGACAAAGCCCGGTAAATATGAATACCAAATTGAGGGTGAAATATTGAATCAATTCATGCAAAATGGTGCAAGATATCCTGCCTATAGCTCAATTGTTGCTGGAGGGAGTAACGCTTGCACCCTTCATTATGTGAGTAATGATAGTGTTTTAAAAGATGGTGATTTACTATTAATTGATGCGGGGTGTGAGTTAGAAAGCTATGCCTCCGACATCACAAGAACATATCCAATCAACGGAAAATTTAGCCCACCACAAAAAGATATTTATCAGATTGTTCTTGAAGCGCAAAAAAAAGCTATTAATCAAGTTAAGCCCGGTAACTATTTTGATGATCCACACAAGGCAGCCGTTGAGGTTATTATTGATGGGCTCATCGACTTAAAAATATTAAAAGGTCCTCGTGACAAAATCATTGAAAAAGAACTTTATAAAGAATTTTTTATGCATCGAACAAGTCACTGGCTTGGTTTAGATGTTCATGATACGGGTAAATATATAGATGACTCTTTTGACGAAATAAATTCAAAACCTGTAAAATTTTTAGCTAATAATGTCTTAACTATTGAACCTGGTTGCTATATTAAGCCCAATAGCAATGTACCGAAAGAATTTTGGGGGATTGGTATTCGAATCGAAGACGATGTAGTGGTAACCCCATCTGGAAGCAAAGTGCTAAGTGAGAATGCACCAAAAGAAGTTAAAGATTTGGAGGACGTGGTAGGTAGTTTGAATGAATAACTCAATCGTAATAGTTGGAGGCGGCCCAGTTGGAATAATCTTTGCCCTATTAAATAAGTCTAAAATTTCAAAAATACTACTACTCGAGTCTAATTCAGAGACTAAAACTCATCATGACAAGAGGGCATTGGCCCTATCAAATGGCACTAAGTTTATTTTAGAGAAAATTGATGTATGGAAAGATTTAGAAAGAATGCTAACACCAATTAAAAAAATTCACACTAGTCAAAAAGGAACTTTCGGTAGATCTTTGATGGAAGCGGAGGATTATGATCAGGAGGCGTTAGGTTACATAATCTCCTATGGTGATCTCATCTCAGTTCTTCAAAAAAAAATGTCTAATTCAGAAAATATTAATGCTCTTTATCAATCAGAATTATTATCATTTAGTAATAATAACCAAATACAAAGTTTAATTTATAAATATAAATCAAAAGAAAAGTCATTGAATTGTGACTTATTAGTACTGGCAGATGGTGGAGGCAAAGAAATCAATGGCATAGCTATTGAAAGAGCTAACAAGTCTTTCGAGCACAGTGCATTAGTGACACATATAGAAACTGACATACCACATTCTAATATTGCATATGAGAGATTTACCAATATGGGGCCAATGGCTTTACTACCTAACCTTCATGGTCAATACTCACTGGTATGGACCGGTCCTAGTGATAGAATAAAAAAAATAAACCAGCTTGATGATGCTATGTTTTTAATAGAACTCCAAGCTCATTTTGGTGATCGTATTGGAACTTTTAAAATTTGTGAAAAAAGGATAATTTTTCCTTTGAAACAATCATCTATTACTAAGCACCCAAAAGAAAATATTGCAATAATAGGGAACTCAGCACAAACAATGCATCCAGTCGCTGGACAAGGCTTAAACACTGGAGTTAGGGATGCATTAGTGCTTTCTGATTGTATGAAAAATGATAACAACCTAGAGACTAAATTGATGCTCAATAAATTTAATCTTTTAAGGAAAAAAGAAACAAAAAATATTTTAAGATTTACTGATTCGTTAGTGATGCTTTTTTCTAATAATTTTGTTGGGATAAATAAGCTTAGAGGGATGGCTCTCTCTATATTAGATTTAGCTCCACCAATAAAGAAAAAGTTTGTAAAAAAAATGAGTTATGGAAAATAAATTACTAAATAAAGTCATTGTTTATGGGGGAGGAGTTATTGGTAATTTAACCAGTCTTTGTTTTAAAAGAAATGGTTTTGATGTTTACCAGGTTAAAACAGATCTTAAAAATATCAAAGATAAGACCTATGCATTAAGTCCAAGCTCAGTTGATTGGATGAGATTAATTGGATTAAGTAATGAATTTATTGATTCAATGCACCCTATAGAAAATATTGAAATTAATCGCAATAATTCGAGTGCTAATTTTAGTGCAGACTCAGTTTTCGAACCTGCATTAGCTTATATGGTTTCTGAGAGAAAGCTGCTTCAGGAGATTCAGAGAAAAATAGATTCTGTAGATATTAAAGTTTTTACAGAGCCAGATAAGATTAATATAGATAATTTATCTGATAAAGTTTTAATAGAGTTGGAGAGAGAAAGTATTCAGGCCTCTATTTTAATAGCATGTGACGGAGCAAGCTCTAAAATAAAAGAACAACTTAATATAAGAAAAAAAATTAAAGATTTCAAACAAAATGCGATAGTTTTTAATTTTGAAACCTCAACAGATACAGGAAATAAAGCAAAGCAATACTTTTTAGAAGAAAGTATCTTGGCGCTGCTCCCTATCTCATCAAAAACTATCTCAGTTGTGTGGTCATGCAATCAAGATTTTTCTGAAAAATTAAATGATATGAATGATTCAAAATTTATCAAAAAACTCCAAAGCATTATTGGAAGAGAATACGAAGGTATTTGTAATATTTCTAATAAAAATGATTTCCCCTTAACAATGATTCTGAACGATAAATTGTTTGATAAAAGAGTTGTATTGATGGGCAATGCAGCTCATTCAATTCATCCACTCGCTGGGCAAGGACTAAACCTAGGCATTAGAGATATCATTAATTTTGAAAAATGTTTAACATCAAGCCAGTATAAAGACATTGGCCTTCCAGGATTTTTGCGAAGCTATGAAAGGTCACGTAGAATAGACATTTATGAGTTTAGTAGATTGACTTCTGTTCTTCAAGCGGTATTTTCAAGTAAAAGTCAGTTGGTTAATAAAGCCCTAATTAAGGCTATAAAAATACTCGAAAGTAAAGAAAATTTAAAAAACTTACTTATTAAAAAGGCAATTTCATGATTAAAAAAATCTTAATATTTTTATGTTTATTTCTTTCTTTTTTTACCCATGGTGGTGAAGAAGAGCTAACCAAAATTATTAAAAAAACTTATCCCGAACTCCCAATTAAAGGAATACAAAAAACTGAATTTAACGATTTATACGAAGTTTATATAGGTGGACAAATTATTTATACAAATGATAATTTTGATTTTTTAATAGTGGAGGGTCGTATAGTAGATCCGAAAACTAAAAATGATTTAACAGAGGAAAGGCTTGAGGTTTTATCTAGAGTTGATTTTAATGATTTACCTTTAACAGATGCAATTAAAGTCGTAAAAGGAAATGGAGAAAGAAAGATTGCAATCTTTTCTGATATAGATTGCCCTTATTGTAAAAAACTTGAGAAAAATGAGCTGTCTAATATAGATAATATAACCATATACACGTTCCTATATCCCCTCGCTATACATCCAGAAGCTGAAGAAAAGTCAAAAAAAATTTGGTGTGCAGAAGATCGAGCTAAAGCATGGAACGACTATATTCTCCAAGGTAAATTACCAAAAAACTCTGGAACCTGTAAAACACCTATAAATAAGATTGTAAAATTAGGAAAGGATTTAGGAATTTCCTCTACCCCAACAATTATTTTACAAAGTGGCAAGAGAATTCCTGGCGCAATACCTCATGAACAGTTGGAAGAATATTTGCAATAAAAGTGCAAAAAAACTTGACATTTATCTGGAATCTATGAAAATACGATTCAGGTGTTTGTATTAAGTATTATTTTTGTGTTTTCCTTAATTTTTTAAGCTCTTCACTCTCACTCTCTTGATCCAAACTTTAGGGGCCTCCCAAATTAGTAAAGGATGTATCGTAATGGCTGAAGGAATAGTTAAGTGGTTCAATGATTCAAAAGGTTTTGGTTTCATAACTCCAGATGATGGAGGTGATGATTTATTTGCTCACTTTTCTGCAATAGTAGAAGAGGGATACAAAAGTTTAAAAGAAGGAGAAAGAGTATCTTTCGAAGTAACTGATGGTCCTAAAGGTAAGCAAGCTTCAAATATCCAAAAAGCTTAATTTAAAGGTTCTTAGGAACCTTTTTTACATGTTTGCAATTAATGCAATTGCAAAGTCTTTTGTTGATAATGCTTTACAATCTTTGATCTGTAAAGCAAAGTCAGCAGTCATTTGTCTTTTTTCTAGTGTTTTATGGAAAGAAGCTTTGAGTATATTCGCTGCTTCAAACCAGCCCATATGTTCTAACATCATCTGCGCAGATAGAATTAAAGAGCTTGGGTTAGCTATATTTTTGCCAGCAATTTTTGGTGCAGTACCATGCGTTGCTTCAAATATGGCAGTTGAATCTGATAGATTTGCTCCTGGTGAAATACCAATTCCACCTACTTGTGCAGCTAATGCGTCAGAAATATAATCTCCATTAAGGTTTAAAGTTGCCACAACATCGTACTCTTCAGGCCTTATAAGAATCTCTTGTAGGAATGCATCTGCAATACAATCTTTGATAATTAAACCATTGCTAAGCTGGTACTCACCAGGAGTAATTTCCTTAGCGCCAAATTCTTCTTTTGCTAGCTCATACCCCCATTTTTTAAAACCACCTTCTGTATATTTCATAATATTTCCTTTATGAACTAAGGTAACATTTTTTCTATTGTTATCGATCGCAAATTGTATTGCTTTTTTTATTAACCTTTGACTCCCTTCCTTTGAAACGGGCTTTATACCTAAAGCACAAGAATCAGGAAAGCGAATCTTATCCTTAACACCAAGTTCATTTAGCTTAGTGATTAATTGACCAACCTCATCAGATTTAGCCTCCCATTCAATTCCAGCATAAATATCTTCAGTGTTTTCTCTAAAGATAACCATATTAGTTTTTTCTGGATTTTTTAATGGACTTGGGACGCCCTTAAAATAATTTATTGGGCGCAGACATACAAAAAGATCAAGTTTCTGTCTAAGTGCAACATTTAAAGAACGAATACCATCGCCAATAGGCGTTGCTAAGGGACCTTTGATTGATAGTGTATATTTCTTTAATGCATTTAGTGTCTCATCAGGAAGCCAAGTATCTTTACCATATAGTTCTGTTGCTTTTTCGCCAGCATAAACTTCCATCCATTCAATTTTTTTGGTTTCACCATATGCTTTTTTAAGTGTATTATCAATTACAGCATGCATTGATGGTGTTATGTCGACGCCAATCCCATCACCTATAATGAATGGAATAATTGGATGGCTTGGAATATCTAATTTAAAGTTTGAATCTATACTAATCGCTTCACCATTGTTTGGAATTTTAATTTTGCTGGACATAAATTTTTTTCTCGCTATATTTTTTAATTGATGATTATTCTATTTAACAAACCTTATGGTGTCATTAGTCAGTTTTCAGAACATAAGACGTATGCGTCATTAAAAGACTTTATTCCACATAAAAATGTTTATCCTGCCGGCCGACTTGATTCAGACAGTGAAGGCTTAATCATTTTAACCGACAATGGAGTTTTACAAAATAAAATATCTAACCCAAAAGGTAATACGTATAAAACTTATTGGGCTCAAGTTGAAAATACTCCAACTGATGACTCTCTTGAAAAGTTAAGAGTAGGCGTGAACATTAAAAATTATCGCACCCAACCTGCTTTAATTGAAAGAATTAAGGATCCTGTCATCTGGGATAGGGTGCCCCCAATAAGAAAAAGAAAATTGATACCAACTGAATGGATACAAATTAAAATTTCAGAAGGAAAAAATAGGCAGGTAAGAAAAATGACAGCTGCTATTTCACATCCAACTTTACGTTTAATTAGAGTTGAAATTGGTGATTATAAGTTAAACAATTTAATGCCAGGGGATTTTTTAGTTGTAGAACCTTAAAGGTATTATTTGCTTCCCAATGATATAATTTGATATAAATTTTAACATAGAGAGTTTTTATGTCTGGAAATACATTTGGTAAATTATTTACTTTAACTTCATTTGGTGAGTCTCACGGTGCAGCAATTGGTGGCGTTGTTGATGGTTGCCCCCCCGGAATGGATTTGAATGAATCAGATTTACAAGTTGATCTTGATAGACGTAAGCCTGGAACATCAAAGTTTGTTACGCAAAGAAAAGAAAGTGATGAGGTGAAAATTCTTTCTGGGGTTTTTGAAGGAAAAACTACTGGAGCACCAATTGGCTTCATTATTTATAATAATGATCAAAGGAGCCAGGACTACTCGAAGATAAAAGAAACATTTCGTCCTGGGCATGCAGATCTTACATACCTTCAAAAGTATGGTATTAGAGATTATCGTGGTGGAGGCCGTTCAAGCGCAAGAGAAACTGCTGTTCGGGTTGCCGCTGGCGCTATCGCAAAAAAATGGTTGAAAGAAACACACAAAGTTGAAATCAAAGCATGCTTAGTTCAACTAGGCGAAAAAAATATCCCATTTGTAGACTGGAAGTATGTTAATAAGAATCCTTTTTTTGTTGCAAACAGTTCAGTTGTAAAAGAATTAGAAGATTATTTGAATGATGTGAGGGCTGATAAAAATTCAGTAGGGGCAAAAATATCAGTATGTGCAATGAATGTTCCTCCAGGCTTAGGAGAACCAATTTTTTCTAGACTAGATTCAGATATTGCCTCAGCGATGATGAGTATAAATGCAACTAAGGGTGTAGAAGTTGGAGCAGGTTTTTCTAGCGTCTCTCAAAAAGGAACTGAACACAGCGATGAGATGACAAGTAATGGATTTCAATCGAACAATGCTGGTGGTGTTTTGGGTGGAATTTCTACTGGGCAAAATATTGAAGTTAATGTTGCATTTAAACCTACTTCAAGCATTCCACAGGACAGGAGTTCAATCGATCTTAAAGGAAAATCAGTTCAGATGAAGACTACTGGCCGCCATGATCCATGTGTTGCAATTCGTGCAGTACCAATAACTGAGGCTATGCTTGCTTTAGTTCTTATTGATCATGTTCTTCGTGATAGAGCACAAAATATGGATGTTAAGAGAACAAATCCATTCCCATCCTAACCTGAGTACTTGTCGGTAGCATTTAGCCTATTTTTTATTACTTAATTAGCTATTGTTACCTTTAATTAGTGCATAGGCAGAATGATTGTGGATAGATTCAAAATTTTCTGATTCAACAACAAAGGTTTTTATTTTCTTATGCATTTTTAAATCTGTTGCTATATCTCTAACCATATCCTCAACAAATTTAGGATTATCATAAGCTTTTTCAGTTACATATTTTTCGTCCGGCCTTTTTAAAAGGCCATATAATTCACAAGAAGCTTGTTTTTCAACAATATCTATAATGTCTTCAATCCATACAAATTTATTTGTTTCTATAGTTACTGTTACATGAGATCTTTGATTATGTGCACCATAATCAGATATTTTTTTTGAGCAAGGACATAGGCTGGTTACAGGAATAATTACTCTTGTTGTATTTGTGAAAACTCCATCTGTTATTTTACCTATAAAACTAACTTCATAATCTAGAAGACTTTTAACTTTAGATATTGGTGCTTCCTTATTTATAAAATAAGGAAAACTCATTTCAAGATCACAAGAATTTGCCTCTAACCTAGCTAACATTTTTTTGAGAATTTTTTCAAACGACTCAACAGAAATTGCATCATCATTTTCGTTTAAAATTTCAACGAATCTTGACATATGTGTGCCTTTGAAATTATGAGGAAGATGCACATACATACTAAAATTTGCAACAGTGTGCTGAACACCACCTTTTTTATCTTTAACAATAATAGGGTGTTTAATTGCCTTAATACCTACTTTATCTATATCAAGATGTCTTTTATCAGGACTGTTTTGAACGTCTTCAATTAATTCATTTGAGATTATTTTATTCATTATTGATTATATTTTATATTAAAAGAGAATTTTATCATCACTGCAATTGTTTAACAATTTTCTTAACAATACTATTTTTATCTAAACCACAAATTTTGTATATTTCTGCTTGAGTCCCATGTTCAACAAAATCATCTGGTATACCTAAACAAAGGGTTTTACATTTCAAGCTATTCTTGCTTATAATTTCTAACACTGCTGAGCCTGCACCACCTAAGATAGAGTTATCTTCAATTGTTACTATAAGATCATGATTATTGGCACAATTTTTAATCATTCTTTCATCGATTGGTTTCACAAACTTCATATCCACAAGGGTTGCATCCAGATCCTCAGCTACCTCACGAGCAGTGTTAAGTAGAGGACCAAAAGCAAGAATTGCAACTTTTTTGCCGCTAATCAATTTTTTCGACTTTCCAACAGTTAATAAGTTTAATTTTTTATCGATTTGAGTGCCATTACCATGACCTCTTGGGAATCTAACTACACATATTCCATTGTAGCTGAATCCTGTTTTAAGCATTTGGTAGCATTCATTTTCATCACTTGGAACCATAATTATTATATTTGGGATACACCTTAAGTAAGAAATATCAAAATTTCCTGAATGAGTTGCACCATCAGCACCTACAATTCCTGCACGATCAACTGCAAATAACATAGATATATTTTGTAGCGCAATATCATGAATTAATTGGTCGTATGCTCTTTGCAAAAATGTCGAATATATTGCAACTACTGGCTTTAATTTTTGACATGCAAGTCCAGCAGCAAATGTTAGAGCATGTTGCTCAGCAATCCCAACGTCAAAAAACCTTTTTGGATATTTTTTTGAAAATTCGTTTAACCCTGAACCATCTGACATTGCAGGAGTTATTGCGCAAAGCTTAGGGTCTTTTTTTGCGGCATCTATAATCCATTCAGAAAAAATATCAGTAAAAGTTTTAAGACCTTTTTTTGTATCTGTTTTTCCATTTTGAGGATTAAATTTACTTACACCATGAAATTTATTCGGGTTACTTTCAGCTGGTTTATATCCATAACCTTTTTTTGTCGCTACATGTAAAAATTGGGGCCCATTCAGAGACTTTATATTAGTAAGTGTATCTATTAATGTGTCTAAATCATGACCATCAATAGGGCCAATATAGTTAAATCCAAATTCTTCAAATAAAGTGCCAGGTATAACCATACCCTTAACATGCTCTTCAGTTTTTCTAGCTAATTCAAGCATAGGCGGGACCTTAGAAAATACAGCTTTCCCTGAGCGCTTTATTCCTCCATATAGCTTTCCTGAGAGGAGTTTTGCAAGGTAGTTATTTAATGCTCCCACATTATTTGAAATAGACATGTCATTATCATTTAATATTACAAGTATGTCATTTTCAGTGTTACCTGCATTATTTAAACCTTCGAAAGCCATTCCTGCAGTCATTGCCCCATCACCAATAATAGCGATTGATCTATATTTAGATTTATTTATTTTAAAAGCTTCTGATATTCCCAACGCAGCAGATATTGATGTACTTGAATGCCCTGTTCCAAAACTGTCAAATTTACTCTCAGACCTTCTTGGAAAGCCGGAGATACCATCTTTTTGTCTGAGGGTATGCATTACCCCTCTTCTTCCAGTTAAAATTTTATGTGCATAGGTTTGGTGACCAACATCCCATACAATTTGGTCATTTGGACAGTTATATACATAATGAAGAGCTATGGTGAGTTCAATTACACCTAGGTTTGATGAAAGATGACCACCTGTTTTTGATACACTGTCAATTATAAAAGATCGAAGTTCCTTGGCTAGTAGCTTTAGTTCACTTCTGGAAAGCTTTTTAATATCTGACGGCGTATTTATTTTTTCTAGATAATCCATTTAATGATTTCTTTGGTAAATTTTTTCAATCAATTCTCTTAAAAATATAGTATTTCCAGGAATCAAGGTTATTATCGTTTTGATTTCTTCAAAATAATTACTATTAATTCTTTTTGCTTCATCAATGCCCACTAGTGAAACATATGTTAGTTTGTTATCTTTTTTATCTTTACCACTCGTTTTACCTAAAATTTCATCATTCGATTCATAATCAAGAATATCATCTGTTATCTGATAAATCTTCCCTAGTAATAAACAAAGATTACTAATTTTTATCTTAGTTTCTTCTTTGGGACTTTTTGTAATAAGATAAGATGCAGAGCCAATAACATCGAATAATAACCCTGTTTTTAATTCTTGCAAGCTTTCTAATTCCTTTATTTTATCAACTTTTAATGTAGCCTTAATATCTAAGGATTGACCTTTGACCATACCGTTTATTCCAATTGCATGGGATAGAGAATGAATTATTTTTATTTTTTTTTGGTCATCAACTAAGAATGTAGGCGCAGATAATATTTTAAATGCTAATGATTGAAGTGCATCTCCAGCAAGAATGGCATGAGCTTCATCAAATTTTATATGACATGTTGGTTTTCCTCTTCTTAAATCATCATTATCCATGGCTGGAAGGTCATCATGAATTAGAGAGTAAGCGTGTATAAATTCTATTGAAGAAGCAATATGATCAAGAATGAGCTTATCAGTTTGTGAAGCCTCACCAATAGCATAACAAAGTAAAGCTCTAAATCTCTTACCACCATTTAGTGATCCATGGCTACATACTTCATGAATTAAGGAGCTAGATGATTCATCCGTTAGATTTTGCATCATGAAATGTTCTATCCTTTTTTGATGCGAATTAACCCACAAGGTAAAATCTTCAGTCATTAGGATTAAAATTTTCTAATTCATTTTTTTGAGAAAGAATTTGAACACGTTGCTCAATTTTCTTTAGTGATTCTTGAGCTGACTTAACAAGAGCTATTCCTTTTTCATACGACTCTAGCGAGTCTTCTAG